>JAUXCH010000004.1 GCA_030618975.1 Planctomycetia bacterium | reverse complement strand
TGGATGGCGGCGTGCTTGCCACCACCCTCGATGATCGTCGTCGAGTCCTTGTCGACGATGATGCGCTTGGCGCTGCCGAGATCCTTGAGCTCGAGGTTGGTGACGTCGGTCCCGAGATCCTCCATGACGGGCGTCGCGCCGGTCAGGGCGGCGATGTCCTCGAGCATGGCCTTGCGGCGGTCGCCGAAGCCCGGGGCCTTGACGGCGCAGCACTGGAAGATGCCGCGCAGGCGGTTCACGACGAGCGTCGCGAGCGCCTCGCCCTCGATGTCCTCCGCGACGATGAGGAGCGCGCGGCCGCTCTTGGCGACCTTCTCGAGGAGGGGCAGCAGGTCCTTGATCGACGAGATCTTCTTCTCGTAGACGAGAACGTACGCCTTGTCGAGCTCGCAGCTCATGTCCTCGGGCTTGGTGATGAAGTGGGGCGACAGGTAGCCCTTGTCGAACTGCATCCCCTCGACCCACTCGACGGTGTTCTCGAGGCCCTTGCCCTCCTCGACGGTGATGACGCCGTCCTTGCCGACACGGTCCATGGCCTCGGCGATCTGGTCGCCGATGGCCGTGTCGTTGTTGGAGGCGATGGCGCCGACCTGGGCGATCTCCTTGCTGGCCTTGACCGGCGTGGAGATCTTGTGGAGGTGGGCGACCACGGCGTCGACGGCCTGGGCGATGCCGTTCTTGATGCCGATGGGGCTGGCACCGGCGGCCACGTTCTTGAGGCCCTCCTCGAAGAGGGCCTCGGCGAGGATGGTCGCCGTGGTGGTGCCGTCACCGGCCACGTCGGAGGTCTTGGAGGCGACCTCCTTCACCATCTGGGCGCCGATGTTCTCGTAGGGGTCCTTGATCTCGATCTCCTTGGCGACGGTGACGCCGTCCTTGGTGACCGTGGGACTGCCGAACGACTTCTGGATCACCACCGTTCGGCCTCGGGGGCCGAGGGTGACCTTGACGGCGCGGGCCAGCTGGCGAACTCCGGCCCGGATCCGCTCCCGGGCGTCCTGGTTGTAGACGATCTGCTTGGCGGTCATCGTTGCTCTGCTCCTTGCTGGATGCGGGAAACGCCCGCCCTACTTCTTCCTGCTCTTCGTGGACTTCGCCTTCTTCGCGCCGGCCCAGGGCTTGTCGTCGACGACGGCGAGGATCTCGCTCTCGTCGAGGATGAGGTACTCCTTGCCCTCCTCCTTGATCTCGGTGCCCGCGTAGGACCCGAAGAGGATGCGGTCGCCCACCTTGACGGTCGGGGGGACGGCGTTGCCGTCATCGGCGACGCGACCGCCGCCGATCGCGACCACGCGCCCCTCCGTGGGCTTCTCCTTGGCCGTGTCGGGGAGCACGATCCCGCCGGCGGTCTTGTCCTCCGCCTTCAGGCGCTCCACGAGGACCTTGTCGTACAGAGGCTTGATCTTCGCCATGGGGGGATCCCCTCCACCGTGTGGTCTCGTTACGTTTCTTGTCTCGTTGCGTCACCGCGCCGGGGGGCGCGCTCATCGGCTCCAGCGAGCGCCCGGAGGCGGCGCCCCCGTCGCGGCCCGGAGGGCAGCGCGGACCGTGGCTTCGCGCGGCGGCAGGGGGAGCACCGCTCCCACGCCCGCTCTAAGCGCCTCGAACCACAGGTCCGAACGCGGCTCCCGCGCCATCAGCACCAGCCTGCGTCCTGCGATCGGGCGGACCCTCCGCCAGACCCGCTCGCCCGTGTCCGCGGCCAGCCGGCAATCCAGCAGGGCGGCCGCGAACGCGCGCTCCTGCACCCAGGTCAGCGTCTGAGCACCGTCGTCCGTGACGGCGGGCTCGTACCCCAGGTGTCGGACCCACTCTGCGAACCGTTCCCCCAGCTCCTCGCGACGGGCGTCGTGGGCGCTCAGGCCGATCAGCACGGAGGGATGGAGCGTCATGGGTGCTTCGACCCTGGCAAGGCCGGTGCCAGAGCGTCCGCTCGGTACCGGGGAGCACCCAACCGACGGCGGGAGAAGGGCTTGCGAACGCGCCCCCCCACCGTGTGCGGCTCCGACCTTCCCGCGCGACTGTCAGGATGTCACCCCCGCGGGGAGGGGGGTGGGCCCACGTGCCGCGATGTCAGTCTGCCGCGCCGTCCGGTCGGACCGCGACGCTACTTCACGACGACCGGGATGGAGGCCACGGTGCGGACGCGGATCACCTCGAGCTCGGGGAGCTGGATCTTCACCGGCCCACCTCCAAAGGTGGAAGCAAGGCTCGTCGTGAAGATCTCGATCGGGCGCTTCAGCTTGGTCATGGTCGCGCGGAAATCGCCCGTCACGACGCCGCTGCCGGAGACCCCACCGGGGACGGTGGCCAGGGCCGAGGCCGCGGCCAGCTCGTCGAGCTTGCGCACGTAGGCATCGACGTTGCGCGCCAACTCGGCCAGGCTCGCGTTGTCGTACTCCTTGGCCATCCCGTCGAGGAGCTTCCTGCCGCGCCCACGCAGGCTCGGATCGGGGCTCATCATCAGCCTCACCGCCCGGTTCACGTCGTCCTGGAGACCCTCGCTCATGAGCTGGCGCTCGCGCTCGAGGGCCTGCTCGCGGACGCTCGCACCCTGGTTCGCCCACTCCTGGGGGGTGTACCAGCGGTCGCCGTGCCTCTCGAGGCCCTCGGCGCGCTTCGCCTCGGCGGGTGTGCGCCAGGTGCCCTCGTGCCGGACGTGACCCAGAACCTCGTGCGCGACGGCACTCTCGGGATCCAGCTCGAGCACGGCGGCGGCCATCGCCCTTCCCTCGTCCTCACGGCCGAGATCCAGGAGCCAGCGGGCGAGCAGGGCGCGATTCTCGGCGTCGTCCGGCGCGAGGGAGGCGACGTGTTCGCGGATCTGCGCGTCGACGGAGCGCGCCTTCGTGTGGCTCTTCACGCGTGCCGCGGGCACGGTGGTCGGGCCGAACCGGCTCTGGATGTGGAACTGGTCGTCCACCTTGACGACGACGCCCTCGATCAGGCGGCCGTCGTCCAGCTCGAGGATGTCGGCGCGGGCCGGGGACGGGACGACCAGGAGGGCGCCCGCCAGGATGAGAAGGAGAAGAGGGGATCGGGCCATGTTCGGCCTCCAGCGTTCGAGGTGTGGCACCCTTCCAAACGCAGGGCAGGGAGATTCGGCGCCGGTTTCATCGATCCAGGGCCACGAAGGCCCAGTCCGCCCCGTGCACCCGCACCCAGACCTGGCGCTCCTCCAGCCGGCGGCCGTCCCGCGCCGTCCAGAGGACCGTGACGCGGGCCCGGGCGCCGCCGTCGAGGAGGTCGATGTCGTGGACGGCCCAGGTCCCCCCCCGGAAGGCGCGGGCGCGCAGCGCCTCCGGGCCGGGGTCCCGGTCCGCCCGGCGTTCGCCGGCCGTTACGGCGTCGCCGTCGGCGAGGGCCGCCGCGTAGGCCCGCACCGCCCGGTGCAGGCGGGTCCGAGGCCGGCTCGTGGTGCCGGAGGTGACGGCCAGGGCCAGGATCAGCACGAACGCAAAGGCGAGGCCCGGCACGAGGGTCTGGCGGGAAATCCTCGACATGGGGCCCAGTATGCCCGACGCCCGGCAGCACCGCATCCCGGGCGCGCCCGGGGGGTATCAGCACCCGATTCCCGTTTCCCCTCGGGGGACGTCGACCCGCGGCCGGGATCCGTGGTTCGTTCCCCGACCTTGCATGGAGACCGTCATGCGCGCCACGAGCGTTCTCGTAGGAATCCTCCTCGTCGCGATCGTCGCGACCCCCGCCCTCGCGGGTCCCGAAGAGGCCGGGAAGGCCCGCCGGGCTGAAGCCGGGGACCTGGAGGGTCGGATCCAGAAGTTGACCAAGGAGCTGAAGAAGCTCGAGAAACTCGAGAAGCAGCGCCGGAAGGCCCGCGCGGCGCGTCCCGACGGGAAGACGAGCGACGAGGCCGCCGAGAGGCTCACGGCGGGCCGGCGTACCCTGGTCGAGCAGCAGCCGCGGATGGCCGAGGCCCGCCGCCGCCTGGCTGGCCTGCTCGCCGAGCGGGGTCGCGCCGACGCGCCGGAGGCGCCCGTGCCGCCCCAGACCCCGCGCCGGCGCAGGGCCTCGCAGCCGGGCCAGGGACCCGAGTGGATGCGGGCACTGCGCCGCCTCCACGGGGAGAACCGGAAGCTGGCCGCCCGCATCCAGGTGCTGGAGCACCAGATCCGGCGCATCGGCGCCGCGATCGCGGGGCTCGGCGGCGCCGGGCACGACCGGCCCGGGAGGCCGGAGCACGCCGGGCGGCCTCGTCCCGGGCAGCCCCACGCCGAAAGGCGCCGCGCCGCCGGAAGGCCCCCCGAGGGAACCCGCGGCCCCGCGTCGATCGAAGCGCGGCTCGCGCGACTCGAGCACGCAGTGCGCGCGCTCGTGGCGCAGGAGAGGCGCGGCGAGCACGCGGAGCGCCGCCGGGGTGCTCGCGGGTGGAGGCCGGGTCGCGGGATGCGGCACCCCGGGATGCGGACGTGGGCACGCCGCGGCCACGGCAGGGGACAGGGCGTGGGGCAGCGCGTGGGGCCGAACGCCGGCCCGAGAGGGCCGCGAGCGCGCCGCGGCGCGCACGGCGGCGCGCGCGGCGGCCCTGCCTGGGGCCGTATGCTGCGCCACCAGAACCGCATGCATCGGCCCGCGGCCCGCGGCACGGACGGCCCCCACCGGGGGTTCGGACGCGGTGGTGGCCGGAGGGGCGAGGGCCCGATGCAGCGGGGCCGGGGTCGTCCCCGCGGACCGTGCCCCTTCTGCGCAAGCTGAGGGGACACGCTACGCCCGGAAGCCTCGGGCCCGTACGCTAGCGGTTTGAGCCTCCCTCCCACGGGAGGCTTCGGCCGCTCCCGCCGGAGGCTCCCGTGCACCGTCCCGTCTTCCCGACCGCTCTCCTCCTGCTCGTCTTCCTGTTCGTCCTGCCCCTCCGAGCCGGGGCGGACGCCGACAAGTGGCGGGCCCGCTTCGACAAGAACGACGCCGACGAGGTCCACCAGGCCATCGAGCTCGCGGCGGAGCGGAAGGACGTCGACGCCTGCTTCCCGCTGCTGGAGAGGGCGCTCGAGGCGCGGTTCCCGCACATCGCGGTGGCCTGTGGCGAGGCGCTGCACGCGATGGACTGGCCCGGCGAGGACAAGGGAGCGCTCCGCGAGATCCAGAAGTTCATCAAGAAGGCGCTCAAGACGGAGAAGGAGCACAAGAACCTCGCACGCGTGCTCGGGACCTGGGGTCACCCGCTCGTCGACGACCCGATGTCCCAGCTGGCCTCGGGCCGACGCTCATCCGCGGTGCAAACCGAGGGTCTCCTCATGTGCGGGGCACTGAAGCCGACGCCCGAGGTGCCGTTCGAGAAGACGCTCCAGGTCATCGGGAAGGCGCTCAAGAGCAAGGTGCCCGACGTACGCGCGGCGGCGTGCTCCGCGGCCGGTCGCCGCCGCGAGAAAAGCCTCGTCGAGGGCCTCGTCGCGCTGGTACGGCGCGACAAGGAGGACTACCCCGGCCTCTACGGCGTCTGGGCTCTCAAGCAGCTGGAGTACGACGGCGGCATCGGCACCTTCCAGCACGTCCTGGGGTCCAACCCGAAGCGGATCACCCGCGAGGCGTGCCTCAAGGCCATCACCGAGCTGTCCACGAAGAATGACGTCGAGGAGTTGCTCTCCCTCACGAAGCACAACAAGAAGGACTACCGTGACGCGGCCGCGCTCGCCCTGGGTCGGATCGCGTGGCGCGGCGGCTTCGGCCACGCCCAGGCCACCGGCGAGGGCGCGCGCCCCTCGGCCCAGGACGTGCCCGACGCGGTGATCGACCGGCTGGTGTCCCTGGTCGAGCAGGAAGACGATTGGGAGGTCCGGTCGGCCGCCCGCACGTCGCTGCTGCGCATCGGCGAGCCGGCCCGGAAGGAGATCCAGGACCGCCTGCCGAACTCCGTGGACTTCACCGACGAGGACACCCGGCTCACCTGCCTCGAGCTGTGCGGCCTCTTCGAGGCCGACGAGGCGTACAAGAAGATCTACAAGATCGCCCTCTACGACAAGTCGCTGACGATCCGCATGTTCGCGTCGCGAGCGCTGGAGGGCATCCAGCCCGAGAAGGCCGTCGAGGAACTGGCCGAGGTCGTCGCCGGACACAGCAAGAAGGCCCGCAGCTACGAGCTGCATGCCGTCCGTGCGCTGGGCTACATCCGGAAGCCCAGCGCGCTCGAGGCGCTCCTGAAGATCATCGAGTCGGCCACGGAGAACGAGGAGATCCTCCGCGAGGTCGAGTTCGCCATGGAGCGCCTCACCGCCCACCGGTTCGGACGCCGGCCGGAACGGTGGCGCAAGTGGCTGGAGACCGCGAAGCACCCGCTCCACCCCTTGATCGGAAAGTACGACCGCCAGGCGAACCGGCGCGAGGCGCTGACGCGCGGTCTCTACGGCCTCACGACCGAGACGGAGCGCGCCGTGGAGAACGGGCTGCGCTGGCTCGAGCTCCAACAACACCCCCTGGGCTACTGGGACGGCAACGAGAAGGGGTTCGGGGGCGTCGTCAACTGCGAACCCGCGTACGCCGGGCTGTCCCTGCTGGCCTTCCTGGGAGCCGGCTACAACGGCCGGGAAGGCAAGTACCGCGAGACGGTGCGCCGTACCGCGGAGTTCCTCGCCGCGACCCAGTTCTACGACGGCGGTTTCCCGGTCACCGGCGGTTCCGACAGCTCGTGGATCTACGCCTATCTCATCGCCATGGGCATCTGGGGCGTCACCGAGGGCTATGCGCTCGCATCCATGGACGAACTGCGGGAACCGGCGCAGTGGGGCATCGACTACCTGTCCCGGGTCCAGACGCCCGGGGGCGGTTGGCGCTACGGTCCGCGCTACCACCAGAGCGACACCTCGTGCACGTCGTGGGTCCTCATGACGTTGAAGGCCGGCGACATGGTGGGCCTCGACGTCGGGCAGCGAACCTACGACGGGATCGACTCGTGGCTCGAGCGCTGCGCCTACGACATCACGGGCGAGGAGGAGATCCCGGACGACCTCTCGACGGACTACGACTACGAGGTCGGCTCGAAGCGGTACTTCAAGGCCTTCATGGGCTACTTCGCGCTGAGCGGGGCGGAGAAGAGCGCACTGCAGCAGACGTCGATGACGGCGGTCGGCATGGTCTGCCGGTTCTTCATGGGCTGGAAGCGCAGCCATCCGTACCTGATCGGTTGCGCCAACTACCTCGACGACTACCTGCCTCTCTGGATGCGCGGTCTCGAGAAGGGACAGGCCATCGCCTGGTACCACTACTACTGGTACTACGGCACGCTCGCGATGCACCAGATGGGCGGTCGGTTCTGGCGCCACTGGAACGAGAAGATCCGCCGCATGTACCCCGAGAAGCAGCGGCGGTCCCCGCCGGAGCTGTTCGGCTCCTGGGACCCGGACACCGCCGTGCTGAACGGAGGCCGCCTGTTCAGCACGGCGATGTCCATCCTGGCCCTCGAGACCTACTACCGGTTCTCGCCCCTGCTCGGAGAGGTGGAACCCGCCGAGGAAGGCGGGGCCGAGGAGGAAGGCGAGGACGGCAAGGACGGGGAGTAGGCCCCCGGGTCCGTACGGGGCGCCCTACGCTCTTCCGGTGAGCTTCAGAGGCTCTCCACGACCTCGGCAGCCACGCCGGGCAGGGGCACGGCGTCCGCTTCTTCGGCCGCTTCGGCGACCGCCTCCCGGTCACGTTCGCCCTGCGCCTTCAGCCACAGGGCGCGAAGCGTCGCACCGCCCACGGTGAAGAGACCGAGCGACAGCACGAGCGTCACGATGGCCCCGACGCCCGCAAGTGACCACTGCACGGCGGCCATGTAGACGTAGTACACGCCGAGGGCGATCTCGATGACCGCCTGCCAGAAGTCGCGGCCACCCGTGTACGTACGCTCGCGCCGTTTCACGAGCTTCCTGTCGCCGCCGAGGACACCTAGCTTGGGGGTCCGGACGAACTCGGTGCGCAACCCCGTGAGCGCTTCGAGCGCGCCGCGAGCGTTGTTGACGGCCAGCCCCACGCCGAGGAGCGGGAAGAAGGGCAGCCAGCGCAGCCTCGAGACCCAATCGCGGTGCAACTCCTTGGTGGCCAGCACGTAGAAGAGGATCTGGGTCGCGGCGACGAGCAGGAATGCGAACGAGTCGATCATGGCCGCGAGGTGCCCCTGCGCCGCGCCTTCCATGCGGAGGATCATCACGGGCAGAGCCACGACCGTCATGAAGAGCGTGGCGGGGAACGCGAGGTTCGAGCCGAGGTGGAACACCGCTTCCACCTTCTTGCGGAACGGCAACTCGCTCCTCACGACGCCCGGAGTCACCTTGAGGAAGCACTCGGTGAGCCCCTTCGCCCAGCGGTGCTGTTGGCTCTTGAGCGCGGTGATCTGGACCGGAAGCTCGGACGGCACCGGGAGGCCGCGCAGGTACACGCCTCGGTAGCCCGCGAGGTAGGCGCGGTAGGAGAGGTCGGTGTCTTCGCAGATCGTCTCGTCTTGCCAGCCGCCCGCCGCGTCGATGGCGGCGCGCCGCCAGATGCCGGCCGTGCCGTTGAAGTTGAACACGTAGCCGCCGCGGGAACGGACGGTCTGCTCGAAGACGAAGTGCCCGTCCATGAGCATGCCCATGCCCTCGGTGAGCGGGCTGAACGAGCGGTTCACGTAGTCCCAGCGCCCCTGCACGAACCCGACCTCGGAGTCGTTGAAGTAGTCCACGGTACGACGCAGGAAGTCGGGATTCGGAATGAAGTCGGCGTCGAAGATGGCCACGAAGTCGCCGCGCGCGCGAGGGAGCGCGGCGCCGAGGGCACCCGCCTTGTACCCCGAGCGGTCGGTCCGATGGATGTGGCGGACGTCGAAACCCCGGGCCCGGAGCTCCTCGACCTTCCGGGCGGCGATCTCGACCGTGTCGTCGGTGCTGTCGTCGAGAACCTGGATCTCGAGCTTCTCGCGGGGCCAATCCAGGGCGCAGACCGTCTCGAGCAGCCGCTCGACGACGAAGCGCTCGTTGAAGAGCGGCAGCTGGATCGTGACGACGGGTTCCTCCGCGAACCGAGCGACCGGCTCCTCGTCCTTCCGCGAGCACCGCCAGTACCTCAGGATCAGCAGGGCACGGTACGTCATCACCGCGATCACGATCACGAGGAAGGCGTAGTAGACCGTCAGCAGCAGGTACTGGGCGAAGGGCACGTCGGAGCGTCCGCGGGGGAAGCCGCCCCTCCCGAGCTCCTCCTCGGGAGCTGGGGGTCAGGCGGCTGGGCAGAAAGGGTACGGCGTCCCCCGGCGTCCGGCAAGGCACGGGGGCGGGTACCATCGACCGCATGGGAGGCAGCGCGTCGCGTTCTCAGGCCCGTCGCCGGCTCGAGGAGCTCCGCCGGGAGATCCGCGAGGCGGATCACGCCTACTACGTCCTGGACCGGCCGTCGTTGACGGACGCCCAGTACGACGAGCGCTACCGTGAGCTCACCCGGCTCGAGGCGTCGTGGCCCGAGTTCGACGACCCGGGCAGCCCGACCAGACGCGTGCCCGGCGCCGTCGCCGAGGGCTTCGAGAGCTTCGAGCACCCGACGCCGATGCTCTCGCTGAACAACGTGACGTCCGAAGAGGACTTCGGCGAATGGGTGGACGCCCTCGATCGATTCCTCAAGGACGAGGAGGAGCGCGCGTACAGCATCGAGCCCAAGATCGACGGCGTCAGCCTCGAGCTCGTGTACCGCGACGGGCTCCTCGAGACGGCGGCGACGCGCGGCGACGGCTTCCGGGGCGAGGACGTCACGACCAACGCGCGGACGATCCGCTCGATCCCCCCACGCCTCCACGGCGACGACGCCCCGCCGCTCCTCGTCGTGCGCGGCGAGGCCTACATCCGAAAGTCCGACTTCGAGCAGCTCAACCGGCAACTCGAGGAGGACGGTGCCGAGCCGTTCGCGAACCCGCGCAACCTGTGCGCCGGATCCCTCCGGCAACTGGACCCGGCGATTCCCGCGAACCGGCCGATCCGGTACTTCGCGTACGCGCTCGGCGCCCGGGCCGACGCGCCCGGCGCAGAGGGGGGCGCGGTCGTCGACAGCCAGACGCGCCTCCTCGAGCGGTTGCGCGCGTTCGGCCTTCCGACCGTCTCGGAGAGCCGGCGGGTCGAGGAGCGGGCCGGGGTGGCCGCGGCCTACGCCGACCTCCTGGCGAAGCGCGACGCGCTGCCCTACGAGATCGACGGCATGGTCGCGAAGGTCGACGACGCCGAACTCCAGGAGCGCCTCGGCACGCGCAACCGGTCCCCGCGCTGGGCCGTCGCGTGGAAGTTCCCGCCGCAGCGCGCCGCGACGCGGCTCTTGCGGGTCGTCTGGAGCGTGGGCCGCACGGGCACCATCACGCCGCGCGCCGACCTCGAACCGGTACGGCTCGCCGGCGTCACCGTGTCGAGCGCCACGCTGCACAACGTCGACGAACTCGGCCGGCTGGGCCTGCGCGAGGGGGACCCCGTCGTCGTCGAGCGCGCGGGCGACGTCATCCCCCGGGTGGTGGAGGTGGAAGAAGCGAAGCGCAGCGGCTCGGAACGCGAGATCGTCGTACCCGAGACGTGCCCCGTCTGCGACACCCCGGTCGAACGCGTCGAGGGGCGCGTCGCGATCCGCTGTCCGAACTTCGCTTGTCCGGCGCAGATCGTCCGGCACCTGCAGCACTTCGCCAGTCGCCTCGGCCTGGACATCCGGGGGCTCGGCGAGAAGCAGACGCAGCAGCTGTGGGACGCGGGCCTCGTGAAGGACGCGGCCGACCTCTTCCGCCTGCGCCCGGAGGACCTGGAAGGTCTGGAGCGCTGGGGGGCGAAGAGCGCGAAGAACCTGGTCGAGCAGATCGACCAGGCACGGACACGGCCCCTGCACCGCTTCCTGTACGCGCTGGGCATCCCCGAGGTCGGCGAGCGCGGCGCGAAGATCCTCGCGCGCACCTTCTCCACGCTCGACGGCGTCCTCGAGGCGGACCGCGAGCACCTGCTCGAGATCGACGAGGTCGGAGAGACGATGGCCGATGCCGTCCTCCACTGGTTCGCGGACGAGCGAAACGCGGACATGCTGGCGCGCATGCGGGAAGCGGGCGTCGACCCGGAGCCGGCCGAGGCGGCGGGCGCCGGCGCGTTCGAGGGGCTGACCGTCGTGTTCACGGGGAAGCTCGAGACGTTGAGCCGAAGCGAGGCGAAGGAGCGGGTGGAGGCGCTGGGCGGGCGCGCGGGCTCCTCCATCTCGTCCCGGACCGATCTCGTGGTGCTGGGACCCGGCGCGGGCGGAAAGCAGAAGAAGGCCGAGGAGCTCGGCGTCGAGACGATCGACGAGGAGGAGTTCCTCCGTCGCGCGGGCGCGTGAACGCAAAAGGTCTGCAAACGTCGCTCCGCGCCTTGGCCGCGCACCTCCTGCGGGCGTAGGATCATCGTGAGAGCCGGCATCGTGATGCGCATCCTTCCCCTCCTCCTGTCCGCCCTGCTCCTCTTCGCGGTCCCCGCGTGGAGCGAGGAGGTCGAGGCGCAGGCCGAGAGCATCGATCCGGCAGAGGTCGCGAAGCTGCTCCTCTCGGGCGACGAAGGGGAGCGAGCGCGCGGCGCGGCGCTCCTGCGCGCGCGGGTGAAGCGCGGCGGCGACGTCCAGACCTGGCTCGTGGCGATGGCGCGCGCCCAGACGGAGTGGGCCGACGCGGAGGAGCGCCTCGTCGAACGCTGGATCGACGACGTGCTGCGCGGAACTCCGGAGCGAGCGGAGCGCGCCCGACGCCTGCTCGCCGCCGTGGGCCGCGGGGCAACGAAGCGCCTCCTGCAGGTCCTGAAGGACGTGCGGGGCCTCCTGCCCCAGGCTCCTCGCCAGGCGCGTCAACAGGGCGCCGAGCCGCCCGCGCCGCCGTCCGCGGACCGCGCGGTACCGCAGAGCGCCGTGCCCCCGCCGCCCCGCGAGCCGCAGGATCCGCTGCCACCCGTCGCCGCGCCTGTCGGACGGCTCCGTGCGCGGGTCATCGAGGTTCCGAACGCGGAGATCTTCGGCAGCCTCGCCTCCGACAAGAGCGTCTACGGTGCGAACGCACGCGACCTGTTGCCGCTCGAGCACGAGCAGGCGGTGGTCGTGCGCGCGCGCGCCGTCTTCCGGAGCGCCGCCGCGCTGCCGGAAGCACGCGTCCGGCCGGCATCCTCGGATCGTCTCCTCGCACCGGGGGCCAGGCTCGTCCTGGTGGACGGCGACCCCGTCCGGTACCGGAGTCGCGCGAGGAAGACCAAGGGCGCGTGGGCCGTCGACACCGCCACGCTCCGGCGCGGCCTCCGGGTGAGCGTACGCCTCGAGACCGAGGGGGGCTCCGGCGTGCTGGCGATCGAGGCGCGCTACGTCTCGGTGCCCGACCCGCTCCCCACCGAACGGGTGCGGCCGGCCGACAATGTGGAACCCCTCGAGCTGGACCGCCCGGAGTGGGAGTCCGCGTCCCTGACGCTTCGCGCGCCGCTCGAGCCGTCCGGCGCCGAGATCGTCGCCTTCTTCCCCGGGCTCGTGCCGGAGAAGGTGGTCGTCGTGGGCCTACGCCTCCTGCCGCTGGACCCCGCCCCGCAGAGGGTTGCCAAGTAGAGGGCGGGGAGGGGGGGGAGGGGTCAGGTGATATTCCGCGCTTTTCGCGAAAAGCGTGGAATATCACCTGACCCCCTTCCGATGGCGCATTCCCTCAGTCGCCGACGGCGGCCTCGACGAGCGCGAAGTCGATCCCCTTCGCGCCCGCCTCCACGTCGTGACGGCGCACACTCTCGTGGTTCCGGTCCTGCGCCTCGGCCACGTAGCCCAGGGCGAGCCAGACGACGACCTCGTAGCGGCCGGGCGCGAGGCCCTCGAGGACGTAGCGTCCCTCGGCGTCCGTCTGCCCGGACACGAGAGCACGGACGCGCCCCTCGTCTGCCGGAGGCTCGTCCTCTCCCGGCTTCTCCTCGCGCGCGTAGATCCACACCTCGGGAATCGGCCGGCGGGTCTGCGCGTCGAGGACCCGCCCCGCAACCGCGAGCGCGGGCGTGAGTTCCACCTGGACCTCGGGAGGCGGTGCGCCGGCGAGCACGACGAGATCCTTGCGGTACCAGTCCGAGTAGCCCTCCCGCTCCACCTTCAGCAGCACGCGCCCTGGCACGAGCCGGTCGAGCGTGAACGCGCCCGCGGCATCCGTCCGGACCACGCGCGCCGTGAGCAGTTGATCCGCGCGGAACTCGTCGCGCATGCGCCGCTCGCTTTCGTCGCCGACGGGCCCCCACCGCACGCGCGCCTCGGCCACCGGGCGCCCGTCCGGATCCGTCACCTGCCCCGACAGGCTCACGCCGGCGCCGAGCGCAAGCTGGACCTCCTCGTCCTGTCCGGGGGAGAGTCGAAGCGGCGCCGACTCGCTACGGACCCACTCGTCGTGCTCCGCGCGCACGACGACCTCCACGCGCGGTGGCACCCCCGCGATGCGCCACCTGCCCGTGGGCGCCGTGACGGCCACGAGATCCTGCACGCGCTCGCGGAGTGAACGATTGCCGCGGGCACGGACCTCGACGCGAGCCCCGCGCACAGGCGCGCCGTGCGGGTTGGTGATCGTGCCCGATACCGCGGCACCCCGCGCCAGCACGAAATCGCGTCGCACCTCCAGGACGCCGCTCGGCACCTCGACCCGCACCTCCTCGTCCTCGGTCGGGGGCGCGTAGCCGGGGGCCTGGATCCACACCTCGTACGTGGCCTCGCCTCGCAGACCCTCGACGCGGTAGGTGCCGTCCGTGCCCGTCAGCGCCGTCTCCTCTCCGTCGGAACGCTTCCGCGGATCGGCGAAGGCGAGGGTCGCGTAGGCGACGGGCTGCCCCGACTCGTCGGTCACCTGCCCATAGGCGACGCGTCCCGGCTCGAGCGCCTGGTCGATCACGAGCACCTCGCCCGCCTCGACCCTTCGACCGCCCGAGTGCGCCAGGTCGAACGAGGCCGTCGGATACCCGGGCGCCTTGGCAGCGAACAGGAGGATCGGACCGGGACTCACGTGGCCGAGTGCATAGCGACCGTCGACGCCGGTCACGCAGGAGACGGGCGACAGCGTGTTCGCCGTGCCCGCCACGAGGGTGACCTCCGCGCCCGGCACGCCGGCGCCGCTCGCCGCGTCGGTGATCCGTCCTTCGACGCGCCCACTCGGCGGCAGCGTGAAGTCGAGCGACCCGATTTCCTCGGGCTGGACGAAGCGGCCCGCAGGGGCGTAGCCCTCGGCCCAGGCCTCGACGAAGTACCGCGTGCCGGCGACGAGGCCGTCGAGACGATAGCGCCCGTCGCTCCCGGCCGTGGTCTCCACGCGGTCCATCCGGCTCGACCGTCGATCGGGAAACGCCACCGCGATCACGCGCGCCCCGCTGATGCCGTGTCCGTCGGGGTCGATCACGCGCCCCTCGTAGCCCGCACCGCGATCGAGCACCACGCGCAGCGCCGACGCGCGCTCGTCCGCCGTGACCCACACGCTCTCGCGGAACGCGGTCGCGTACCCCGGCGCGGAGACGCGCACCACGTAGCGGCCGGGCGGAAGACCCGTGAGGTCGAATCGGCCGTCGCGCCACGCGCGGGCCTCCGCGAGGGGATCGAGCGCCGACTGCAGGTCGATCAGGCCGCGCCGCACGTCGAACCGACGCGGCCGCGTCCGATCGAAGAAGACCTGCGCCCGCGCCCCGGGTACCGGCCGCCCCGCGGTGTCCACCACGTAGCCCGTCAGCGACGTGGACGCGCCCAGCACGATCGTGCCCACGTCGGTGGTGCGGTCGCGCCGCACGGTGAGTCCCTTGAGCACGACCTCCTTGAACGGTGGGCACTCCACGACGAGCACGTATCCGACCAGCGCCGGCAGGTCCTCGAACGCGAAGGTGCCGTCGTCGAGAGTCTCCTCCTCGTAGTGCCGCCCGCTGCCGTCCCCCTCGCCGATCCCGATCGCACGGACCGTGACGCCGGGCAGGGGCGCCGGACCCGACTCCGCGAGGTTGCGGTGCACGGCGCCGGTCAGCCGCCCCGCGCCGCCGCGCGCCGTGCGGATGCCCGGCAGCCCGCGCAGGCGCGCCCGCTCGCGCATCTCCGCCACGAGCTCGGGCCGCGTCTCCGATTCCCGGAGGGTATGGGCCGCGTCGCCCGACGTGCGGCGCAGGAGACCGTCGAGCAGCCCCGACGCCTCGACCTCGGTCCAGAGCAGCCAGCCGCAGGCGAGAGCCGCCGCGAGCAGCACGAGGGTCGTGAGATGCCGCCTCGACATCCCGGCAGGCTACCCGGAAGGCGGGTCGGACGGGGAGCGGGCGCTCGTGTCGGCAGCGGTTCCGCAAGCGGCAGCGGTCTCACCCGGCCAGACGAGCCCGTCACCCGACATCCGCGCCAGGAGCGAGGCTCCCCCAGGGCCTGATCGACGCGCGCCCGCAGGACGGCGCCGCCGGACGCCGGGACGATCCTGTCCTCGCCCCCGGCCCGGACGTAGCGTCCCCGCATGAAGAAGATCGGAATCGCATTGGGCGGAGGCGGAGCCAAGGGGCTCGCACATCTCCTGATCCTCGAGACGCTCGAGGAGCTGGGGGTGAAGCCCGCGTGTATCGCGGGAACGAGCATCGGCGCCATCGTCGGCTCGATGTACGCGAGCGGGCGATCGGCGAAGGACCTGCGATCGGAGGTCGAGGCCCTGATCCTCGAGGAGGCGGGCCTGATCGGCAAGATCCTCGGAGGCGGCTCCTTCAAGTGGCTCAAGCTGCTCGGCATCGACTGGGACAAGGGCGGCCTCGTCAACACGGATGACTTCCTCGAGGAGCTCGGCGATTCCCTCGGCGTGCAGACGTTCGAGGAGTTGGCGATCCCGCTGAAGGTCGTCGCGGCCTCGTTCTGGGGCATGGAGGAGGTCGTCCTCGACAGGGGCGAGATCCTCCCCGCCGTGCGCGCGAGCATGGCGCTTCCGGGGATCTTCCGCCCCGTTCTCCGTGAGGGGCGTGTCCTCGTGGACGGCGGCGCCGTGAATCCCGTCCCCTTCGACGTGCTCGACGCCGACTGCGACATCACGATCGCCGTCGACGTGCTCGGTGAACGGAAGCCTGCGGACGAGAGTGGGCTGCCGAACCTGGGGGAGGCCATCTTCCAGACGTATTCCGTGATGGAGACGTCGATCGCGCGCGAGAAGCGCAAGCGCAAGCCCGTGACGATCTACCTGCGACCCGAGATCGAGGGCGTGCGCGTGCTCGAGTTTCACAAGACCGAGCAGATCCTCGAGCAGAGCAAGAGCGCGGCCGAGCAGCTGAAGCGCGAGCTCACACCCCTGCTCGAGGGCTGAGGCGGCGACCCCACCGGCCATCCCCCGCCCAGGCAGCACGCACGAGAGCAGGGTAACGACCCGAGCCTACCCCGCCCACGTCGCCCAGGAGAGCAGCGACGGGTCCTGCGCACCCTCGCATGCAGGTCGAACCTGCAGGCTCCCGGTCGCTGGTGCGCGTCCGTTGCGAACCCGCTCCCGCTAGCGGTTTCGGTTGCCGCCGCCGCCGCCACCGCCCGGCATGAAGCCGCCGCCTGCGGCCGCCGCATCCAGGCGGAACTCCACCGTGGTCGCGAACGACGCGGTGCCGCGGCGGATCGCGTTCTCGTTGCGGTCCCTGGCCCAACCCTGGTGACCCTGCGCGAACCAGACCACGACGCTGTACATGCCGGGCGGGATGTTCTCGATCAGGAAGTGACCGTCCGCGTCGGTGCGCGCGGAGAGGCGGAGCTCGATCTCCTCGTCGGCCTCCTCGGCTTCCTCGCCCTCGTCGCCGGGGGCGCGCTTGGTCACGGCCACCATCGCGCCTTCGAGGGGACTTCCGGTCGAGCCGAACACGTTGCCTTCCATCACGTCGCCGCGCGTCATCGCGACGGTGTAGCCGTCGATCGTCTCGTCGGCCCGGATCACGACGTTGCGCTTGTAGAAGGTGACGTATCCCTCGCGTTCGGCCTTCACCACCGTGATGCCGGGGCGGAGGTTCTCGGCATGGAATCGTCCGTCCTCGTCCGTGAAGAGCACGCGCGGGTCGAGGTAGCGGTCGACCTCCCAGGCGCGCAGTCGCTGGGTAGCGCGGTCGGCGGGGATGTGTCCCACGCGCACCCGCGCGCCCGCGACGATGCCGCCGCGGTCGTCGAGGACACGCCCCTCGAGGGCGCCGCCGCCCGACAGGACGAGGTTCACCTCCTTGGTGTCGCCCGGCGGGACGGTGAACGGCTTGCTTTCCGTCGCCACGTAGTCGTCGGCCTCGGCCTCGAGGATCCAGCGGCGATCGGAGCCCACGTCCTCGATGACGAAGCGACCCTGCTGGTCGGTGAGGTCCGCGCCGCTGCCGCCGGGCAGCATCGAGGCCATCCGCGAGCGGAAGCCGCCCCCGCGACCGCCGCGGCGTCCCCCTTCGGTGCGCGGTTGCGGCGCGGGGCGGGAGCGCACGCGTGCGCCCGCGATGGGTTCGCCCTGCGAGTCCTTCACGACGCCCGTGACGCGTCCCGCGGCCTTCAGGGCGACGTCGCACGACACGAGACCCCCTTCCTCGGGAACCTGGAACTTCGTGTCGTCCGCGTTCGAGTCGGAGGGCGCGTACCCGGGGGCGATCGCGATCACGCCGTATTCGCCCGGCTGGATGCCGGAGACCGTGTACTTGCCCTGCCCGTCCGCCTGCGCCTGCGGGCTGCCCGTGAACATGGCGCGCATGGCGGCGTTGCCGCGCGGCAGCACCGTCACGTCGGCGTAGGGAATGGGCTCGTGGGTCGCCGCGTCGGTGATCGTTCCGCCGACGGAACCGCCCGGTTCGAGCTCCACGAGGATCTCCACCACCCCACCGGGCTCCACGTCCGGCCAGTTGTTGCCGGTCCACATGGAGGCCGTGAACGTGACGAACCCCGGGGTCTTCACCTGGCCGGACATGACGGGACCGGGCAGGAGATTCGCGATGCGAAACGTGCCGTCCTCGCCCGTCGTGGCGCGGCCGGTCCCGGCCTTCTGCTCCTCGCCGCTCCCGCCGCGCCCACCACGACGGCCGCCGAACATCCGTCCCACGGCCACGACGATCTTCGCGCCGGCGACGGGCTCGGCGTTGTCCTTGCGAAGGACACGACCCTCGATCGAACCGCCGAGGACGAGCGCGAAGTCCTTCTCCGTCATCTTGTCCATCAGCTCGACGCCGGACATCGAGAAGATCGGCGCGTACCCCTCGGCGAGCACGCCGAAGCGGTAGGTCGTGCCGAGCGTGAGAGTGTCGAGCGTGTAGGAGCCGCCGGCAGCGGTGAGCGCCACGTCGCGCTCGATCGTGGAGGACCCGAAGAACCTCCGGCCCATGTCCTTCAGGGCGACGACGCGGGCGCCTGCAACCGGCTTTCCGCTCTCGTCGAGCACCTTGCCCTGTACGGTCGCGCCCTCGCCGAGCACGATGGTCATGTCCCGCGCCGGGCGTTCCTCGGAGACCACCACGTCGGTCTCGTAGCGCGTGGCGTATCCGCCCTGGCGGGCCTCGAGCCGGTAGCTGCCGCCCTTCAGCGAGACGAGCGTGAACCAGCCGTCGTCGTCGGTCAGGACCTGCTCGACGGGCGAGGGAAAGCTCGTCGCCTGCTCGACCATGTTGAAGATGAAGCCGTCGGTGAGCATGCTCCTCGCAGGCGTGTAGACCGTGACCGAGGTGCCGGGCAGGGGCCGTCCCGTGCCGTTGACGACGCGCCCCCGGAGCACGATGTTCTTCCCGAGCACGATGTCGCCGAGATCCGTCGTCTTGCCGCGCATCACCGTGATGCCCTGGATCGAGACGTTGGCGAACGTCTCGCCGGAGATCTCGAGCCGGTAGCCGCGGCCGGGCGCGACGTCACCGAAGACCGCGACGCCCCCGGAGTCCGTGGCGTTCTCGCGGCCACCGCCCGTGCGCGGGATCAGCTTCAGCGCCTGGTCGGCGAGCGGCCGGCGGTCGGACACGTGGAGCAACCGGAGCCGGACGGCCCCCAGGTCGCCCTTGCCGTAGCGGCCGGCGAGACTGCCGCCTGCGCCTTCCTCGCCGGTCACCGGGTCGGCACCGTCGCCCTCCGTCCTCAGGTCCCCGGCCTCGCCGCCGTCGCCGGCGTGGTCGATCGCGTCGCCCGATCCGAACGGGTCGGCGACGACGAACAGGGCGACGACGGCGGCGAGGACGAGCGCCAGGACGGCGAAGAGCAGGGCACGGCCGGACTCGGGGCGGGCTGCGGGCATGGAATTCCTCCGTTGCTGGAACTCGGGGGCAGCCCGAAGGTTGCGGTCCGCTCCCGGGAACCGCAACCTGGGATGCGCGAGCCTCCCCGGATGTTCCCCTCTCCCTCTCACGCCCCGCGCGGGCGCAGCAGGATCCAGGCGAGGAACGGCGCGCCGATCGCGGCCGTGACGACGCCCACGGGCAGCTCGAGAGGGGGCTGGACGACCCGGGCGAGGCCGTCGGCGAGCACCAGCAGCCCGCCGCCCAGGGCCAGCGCCGTGGGGAGCAGCCACCGGTGCGAGGGTCCCACGAGCCCCCGCGCCAGGTGCGGGACGAGCAGGCCGACGAACCCGATCAGGCCCGCAACCGACACCGCGGCGGCGGCGAGGAGGCAGGCCAGGAGCCCCTGCACCGCCACGAGGCGCCGGACGTGGACGCCGACCAGCCAGGCCCCCTCCTCGCCCAGCGCCACGGCGTCGAGGTCCCGGGCCCGCACGAACGAGGCGACGAAGGAGACGGCGAGGACGCCCGCGACCATCCAGATCTCGGCCGCCGGCCGGGGGGCGAGGTGCCCCAACAGCCAATAGACGACCCGGTCCCAGCTCGGGATCGCGATGTAGAGCAAGGCGGTGGCGACCGCCGAGACGAAGGCGCCGATGGCGACGCCCGCCAGGAGGAGGGTCGGCCCCGTGTCGCGGCCGCGGCGCCGCGCCGCCCCGAACACGACGGCGCTGACGAGCACCGCGCCCAGGAAGGCGGCCACGCCCCTAAACGCGGGCGCGGGGAGGGAGGCGGACGCGAGCGCCGCCACCGTGACGCCGAGGAAGGCGCCGGGGCCGACGCCGACGAGGTACGGCTCCGCCAGGTCGTTGCGGAACAGCGCCTGGAGGAGCACGCCCGCCACGGCGAGCGCGCCGCCGACCAGGAGGCCGAGCAGCACGCGCGGGAGGCGGATCTCACGCACGATCGTGCCGAGCGCCCCGTCTCCACCGCCCCCCAGAGCCCCGAAGACGTCCGCGGGCGACGCGCCGACCGGACCGAGGCACAGGCCGACGAGGGCGGCCACGAAGGCGAATGCCGCCACGGCGAGGAGGACGACAGCGCGCCGGCGGGGGGCCGGGCTCATCGAGCGGTCTCGAGCGCGGCGGGGGGCCTCCGGCCGTGGAGCACGTCGGCGAGCCGCACGAGCGCGGCGGGAGTGCGGGGCCCCGCGCGGAGGAGGTCGTCCGCCCGGCCGGAGACGACGCGCCCCTCGGCGACGGCGGGCACGGAGGCCCAGCGCTCGAGGAGCCTCTCGGGCGGGCGACCGTCGAGCGCGAGGATCCAGTCCGGGCGCCGTGCGAGCACCAGTTCCTCGGCGAAGGGCCCCGAGGCCCGCCCGAGGTCGCAGGCGACGTTCACGGCGCCGCACTGCCGGATCATGTCGTCGAGGAGGGAGCCGGGCCCCAGGACGTTGAGCGGGTCGGACCAGGCGAGGAGCAGCACCGTGGGTGATCTCGCCTCCGGCTCGGGCGCGGCGGCGATCCGCGCGAGGTCGAGCCCCGCGCGAAACCGGGCCGCACCCAGGCGCGCCTCCTCCGTGCCGAAGACGGCGGCGAGGAGCTCGACGGTGACCTCGAGGTGGGCCAGTGTCCGGCTCTCGAGCAGGAGGAAGGCGGGGCCTCCCGCCCCCCATGGGGCCGCGTCGACGTTCAGCACGGCGTCGAGGAGCACGAGATCCGGCTCGAGCGACGCGAGCCTCTCCCGGTCCAGCGGCATCACGGAGATCCGGGGCCGCTCGGCCGCCTCGGGCGGGCGGTCGCAGTGCGGGGAGACCGCGACGAGCCGGTCGAGGGCGCCGAGAGAGGCGACGATCTCCGTCAGGCCGGGGAGCGTGCTGACGACGCGCCGCGGGTTCACGGGCACGCGCACCTCGCGGCCGTCGGCGTAGACGACGAGGCGGACGTCGCCACGGACCTCGGCGGAGCGCACGTAGGCGCCGTCCGGCTCCGGGGCAGGGCGGCCCAGGCACGCGGGCGGCGCGTCGGGACCGCACGCAGCGAGGAGGAGGAGCGGCCCCACGAGGAGGAGCGTGACGAGGAGCGGCCGGGTCTTCACGGCATTTCCCCCGCCCCGCCCCCACCGATCGGCACGACGACGGGTGCGCCGGTCTGCGGGTGGTCGAGCACGTCGACGGCGGCCCCGAACGCCTCCCGGATGCGCGCGGCCGTGAGGACTGCGGCGGGGGGGCCGTCCGCCGCCACGCGCCCTCCGACCAGCAGCACGATCCGGTCCGCGAAGACGCCCGCGAGGTTCAGGTCGTGGAGCACGGCGAGCACCGCCCGGCCGCTCGCCTTCGCGCGGGCCCGCAACACGTCGAGCATCCGCAGGCGGTGGCCGAGATCCAGGTGGGCGGTGGGCTCGTCGAGCAGCAGCAGGTCGCCGCCCTGCGCGAGGCAGCGCGCGAGCGCGGCCCGCTGCCGCTCCCCGCTGCTCAGCGAGGGCAACGGCCGGTCGGCGAGCGCGAGGAGGTCGGCGGCCTCGAGGGCCGCGTCGATCCGGGCCTCGTCGGCGGCCGAGAGCGGGCCGAACGAGCCGCGCCACGGATGGCGGCCGAGGGCGACCGTGTCGCGGACGGTGAAAGGGAAGCGCGGGTCCGTCTCCGCCGCGACGCCCGCGATCCGCCGGGCGGCGAGGCGGCGCGGGATCGAGCGCACCGGCTCGCCGTCGAGGCACACTTCACCGGCCTGCGGCTCCAGCAACCCGGAGGCGAGTCGGAGCAGGGTGCTCTTCCCCGCGCCGTTCGGCCCGACCACGGCGACGATCTCGCCGCGTGCGATCGTCAGGTCGACGCCGTCCACCACGGGCGGACCCGAGTAGGCGAAGCGGACGTGGCGGATCTCGAGCACGGCCGGCAGCCTACCCGACCCAGCGCAGCCAGCGCGGAGCCCGGGCGCGAAGCCACGCGTCCAGCCCGAGGACGCGCCCTGCCGCCGCGAGGGCGAGCAGGAGCAGGATCAACGTGACGGGCCAGTTCGCCGAGCGCACGGTGAACAGGAGCACCCCCATCGGGTCCTCGGGCGCGGCGCCGGGCTGCGGTTTCGCCAGGTTGAAGGCGAGCATCATGAGGACGCCCAACGAGGCGGTCAGGCGAACGCCCAGCCCCAGCACGAGACTGAGGCCGAGAACCACCTCGAACAGCAGGATCAGGGGGGCCCACACGGCGGCGCCGGGCAGCATCGCGCCTTCCAGGAAGTCCGCGAAGAAGCCGAGCCGCACACCGAACACCTCGGGCGGCTGGAGGATCGCCCGCTGGACCCAGAATACGTACTCCTCCTCGAAGGCGTCGAGCTTCTCGCCAATCGTGTACCCGTCCTCGATCAGCTTCCACCAGGCCGTCACGAGGAAGAAGCCCCCGGCCCAGAGCCGGAGGACGACCAGGCCCGCGCGGGTGGCGAGCGGGAGGGGCGCGGGGGCCGGCTTCCGGCCCCGCCCCTTCTTCGCGCGCCCCTGACTCATGGGTTGCCGCTCATGGGTTGCCGCTCATGGGTTGCCGCTCATGGGTTGCCGCTCACGGGTTGCCGGCTCACAGGCTCGAGGGCTTCGAGTGTGCGCCGCCCGGACGGATGACGCGCCCGGAATAGCGCTTCCGGCTGAGGATCTCGTTGCAGTCGAACTCGAGCTCGAGCGTCTGGGAGGAGCCGTGGGGGTCGGTGACGCTGTAGCGGATCGAGCGCACCTTCCCGTCGGGCGAGCGCACCGGACGCCCCTGCGGAAACTCCTGGAGGACCCAGCTCGCGGGAACGCCCGGGTTGAGCGACTGCACCTGGGCGTAGCTCAACCTGCCGCTGGACGAGCTCGAGCAGGCGGCGAGCGGGGCGACCAGGAGGCCGGGGAGGAGGACGGCGAGGAGCAGGCCCGGGGTCTTCATGGAGGGTCATCGTACTCGCGGGCTCCCCTCCTGCCCGTATGCTCCCCGCATGGCGAACCCACCCGGCCGGGAGGAGGGGCGCGACGCGCCGCACACCTTCCGGGGCCTCCCCCTCTTCCCTTTCCAGCGCCGGTCCGTGCAGGCGATCACGGCGGGGAAGGACGTCGTCGTCGCTGCGCCCACCGGCGCCGGCAAGACGCTGGTCGCGGACTACGCGATCGAGTGGGCCTTCGAGGCGGGGCGGCGGGTGGTCTACACCAGTCCCATCAAGGCCCTGTCCAACCAGAAGTACCGCGACTTCCGCGATCACTACGGAGAGGACAAGGTCGGGATCATGACCGGCGACGTCACGATCCGACCGGAGTCGCCGCTCCTGGTGATGACCACGGAGATCTTCAGGAACACCATCTTCGAGGCTCCGGAGCGCCTCGACGGCTTCGACTTCGTGGTGTTCGACGAGGTCCACTACCTGGACGATCGCGAGCGCGGAACGGTCTGGGAGGAGTCGATCATCTTCGCCCCCCCGCACGTCCGCATCGTGGGGCTCTCGGCCACGGTGCCGAACGTGGAGGAGTTGGCAGCGTGGATCGGGGAGGTCCGTTCGACCGCCGTGGAGGTGATCGTCGAGGAGGAGCGTCCCGTCCCGCTGACGCACAAGACCTGGATCCCCGGCCACGGTCCTCGCTCCCTGCCGGAGGTCAAGGAGTACTTCGCCGAGCGCGGACGGGGTGAACGACGCGAACGGGGGGGAAGACGAAACGGCCGACAACACGGTGGGAGGCACGGCGGGCGCCGCAGCCGCCGCGCGCAGGAAGAGCTCATCTGGGAGGCGTCCG
>JAUXCH010000361.1 GCA_030618975.1 Planctomycetia bacterium | reverse complement strand
GCCCGGGCGGCGTGTCCCCGGATCGCCGGGAAACGGTGCTTGTTGCCGAGGATCTCGATCAGGGCGGCACGCGCGTCCTCCGCGCGCCCCATCCCCGCCGCGGTGACGTGGGGCGTGGCCACCTCGTCGGACCCGCGCGTCTGCGTGACGCCCTTGGCGAGCGCGTCCGTGACCTCGGCCCTGAACACCGTCGCCGAACGCGAGCTGAGACGGTCGCCGCGTGCCGCCACGGCGAGGGCAAGCGCGGCGTAGGGTCGCAGCGGGCGGGATCCCTCGCGCGCCTCGCGCAGGAGGTAGCGCGCGACGTGGGTCTCTTCGAGGACGGTCGTCGAACCCGCTCTCAGGTCCGCACCGAGCAACGCCCCCAGAGCCAGCACGCCGAGACCGGCGACGCGGGGGTCGTCGAGCGTGGGCACGAGCTCCTGCATCCACAACGCGGCGTCCTTGCGCTCTGTGGGCGTCAGGGTCGGCGCCGTCTCGGCGAGCGCGTTCGCGCCCGCGGCCTGCGTGCGAGTGCCGCGCGCGGAGCGTGCCGACGTCATGGCGTACCGGATCAGGCGCACGCGATCGGGTGCGCGGAGCCGCACGTACGCGTGGAGAGCGTGCGTCCGATGGGTCTCGCTCCACACGGGCCGCCCTTTCAGGGCGAGCCGTCTCAACTCCACGCGAACGCCGTCGGGGACGCCCTCCGGAGGCTGCATGCCGAGCGCGACGAGGAGGGCGACGGAGAGATCCGGCGCGGCGTAGACCCGCTTCGAGCGCAGCCAGAGGGCGCGGGTGATGCGGCAGCCGCCCTTCTCCAAGCAGCCCTCCCCGTAGGGCTGGTCGGCGAGGAGGCCCAGCGCCAGGAGCGACCAGGCCCGCAAGCGCGTCGGGTTGACGTCCCCGTCGAAGAGGGCGAGCAGGAAGTCGCGAATCGCCTCGAGGTCCTGTGCGGCGAGCTGCCGCCGCGGCTGGGTCCGACGCAGGAGTCCGAAGCCCAGTACGGCCGACTCACGGACCTCGAGGTCCGCGTCGCGATCGGTCGCGTACCGCCGCAGGACGGGCACGATCTCGGCGTCGGAGGCCATGCGGGCCCAGGCGATCAGCGCCGCGGCCACCAGGGTCGGCGACGCGTTCGTGTCGGGATCGACGAGATGTCGCAGGAAGGGCAACACGACGCGGTTTCGCGCCCGCCCGACCAGCAGGCGGTGGATGCGCTGGGGCTCGAGGTCGCCCGAGCACGCCCCCTCGCCCTCCGGTTCCCCGTCGTCGGAAGGTGTGACCGCGACGCGCCCCCTGAGCAGGAAGACCCCGCGGGGCAGGTCCCAGGCCTCGGCGTTCAGCTGCCACCACGTGGCCCAGTCGTGGCGGATCCACCCGAATCCCCCCCGCGGAATCCTCGACGGGGGCAAGGTGGTCGGGCGCGGCGGACGGGGCGGACGGGGGAGGGCCGGCGGACCGACGGGCGTGCCGGGATTCGGGTTGCCGGTTCGGAAGTTGCCACCGTGGGCCCGCGCGTCCCGCCCGGCGACGAGGAGGAGGAAGACGAGAATCCCGAGGAGGGTGAAGACGCCACGCACGATCCCGGCTCCGTCTCACCGATTGCAGACCCACTCAAGAGTACCAACGCCGCCCGTGGCGGGCCTTCACACGCATTTTTCCTCACACGCCCCCATCCCCCGCCGAGGGGTCCGGGTTCCCCGCGGACGCCCGCGGGGCTACCCTGGGCCCACGGCGAGCGCGAAGCGGGAGAGGACGACGTGCCGGCCAACCTGACACCCCAGTACTACAAGGCGGAAGAGCGCTACAAGGCCGCCCAGCAGGACCGGGAACGGCTCGCGGCGCTACGCGAGATGCTCTCGATGATGCCGAAGCACAAGGGGACCGAGAAGCTTCAAGCAGATCTCAAGAAGCGCATCGCGCAGATCAAGATGCAAAGCGGCACGAAGAAGGGGCCGCACCACGCCGCGCTGCACCACGTGGAGCACTCGGGCGCGGCGCAGGTCGTGCTCGTGGGCCCGGCCAACTCCGGCAAGTCGCGATTCGTCGCCGACCTCACGCACGCGACGCCGGAGGTCGCGCCCTATCCGTTCACGACGTGGACGCCGACGCCGGGCATCCTCGAGTTCGAAAAGATCCCGATCCAGGTGGTCGACGTCCCGCCCCTCACCCCGGAGCACGTGGAGCCGTGGTTCGTCGACCTGCTCCGGCGTGCCGACGCGTTGCTCATCCTCCTCAGCGCGAACTCCGACGAGGTGCTCGACCACTGGGAGATGGTGAAGTCGACGCTCGCACGGCTGAAGATCCACCTGGGCACGCCCCCTCCTCCCGACGAGCGCCCGATCGGCCACCGGTGGCCGAAGCACCTGGTCGCCGTCAACAAGATCGACCGGCCCGACGCCTCGGATCGCGTCGAGCTCCTGGAGGAGATCGTCGGCCGCGAGAAGGTCATGCGCTTTTCGCTCGAGACGAAAGACGGGCTCGACGACCTGCTGCGCGAGCTCGTGCGCCTCCTCGACGTGGTCCGCGTGTACACGAAGGAACCCCACGAGGAGATCGACCACGGCAAGCCCTTCGTGCTGCTACGCGGCAGCACGGTCGAGGACGTCGCCCGCCAGATCCACAAGGAGCTGGCCGACCACATCAAGCTCGTGCGCGCGTGGGGCGAACGGTTCCACGACGGGCAGCCCGTGAGCCGCGACCTCGTCCTCGAGGACGGCGACGTGCTGGAGTTCCACGAGTAGGGCCGGAATCCCCCTCGGAAATGCCGCTACCGCCCCACCGAGAGCCGGTGCGTACGGCCGCTCCAGTCGTCGACCTCGAGCACCACGTGCGCACCGGGGTACGGCCCGAGGAGGGCGCCCCCGCCTGCGGTCGACCTCGCCTTCGACCCCGGTCGGGCGATCGTCTCGACGAGGTCGCCGGCGTCGAGGATGGACGAGGCCCGAAACCAGGTGCCCACCACCGGGAAGATGCCTCGCCCCGGCGCCACGATCCGCACGGCGCGCACGGTCAGGTCGGGCGGCAGGACGTCGTAGAGCGCGAACGACACGCCGGGCGAGCTCCGGGCTCGCTTCTCCACCGTCTGGCCCGCACCCAGCACCAGCGGTCCCAGCGCGGCGACGGACTCGTCCCGCGGCCGGCAGAGGACGACCTCGTACGTGCCCGGGCGCAGGTCGAGCGTCACCGCCGAGGAGACCGGGTCCAAGCGGAAGTCGACGCGGTGGATCCACCCCAAGGCCTGCCAGCCCGCGTCGGACCGCCGCAGGAACACCCGGAGCGGCCCTCCCCGTCGGCCCCCCGTCGTGGACGGGGGAACGGACGGGCGCCCGGACGCGGGAGGCGACGAGAGCAGGATGCGGAGAACGGCACCCTCGCCGAGCGGCTGGAGGGTCACGGTGCGCTTCACGGTCTCAGGGCCGACCGGAAGCACCACGTCGGGGAGCACGGCGGGCTCGTAGCCGAGCGCGGAGACGTCGAGGTAGTAGGGGCCCGGCGGAAGCGACGGCTCGACCTCGAGGGCGCCGTCCTTCTCGCTCGACCGGTACGAGGCCAGCTCGGTCCCGGTATCAGGGTCGAGGACCGAGACCCACAGGGACTCCCGGATCGGCGCGCCTCCCTCGTCGACGGCCTTCAGCTCGAGCCCGCCCGCCGAGAGCACCTCGAAGGTGAACGTGCCCTCGGCGTCGAAAGCGCGGAGCTCCCGGGGCCGCGTGACCATGCTCTCCACCTCGGGGAGGATCACCACGGGCACACGGATCTCGAAGCGGAAGGTGGCGGTGCCGTCGGACCCGGTCATCTCGAGCTGTTCGGGCACGGACGATTCGGGGCCGGGAAACGGGCAGTCCGGACCGCGCCGGGTGACGGGTACGGCCCGCACCTCCCCGTACGAGACGGGTTCCCCCTCCGCGTCCACGAGGCGCACGACGAGGGGCGGCGCCTCCTCGAGCACGAGGTGCACCTCGCCGCCCGGCCCCACGTCGGCACCGTCGGCGAACGCCGTGCGCCGACCCGGGGCGCGCGCCGAGATCCACGTGCCCGCGGGCGGATGGCCGAGGAAGGCGAAGGCTCCGTGCTCGTCGGTCTCCGCCCGCTCCCGAAGCCAGCCCGTTCCGTGGGGGGCCTTGTGCGAGAGCTGGTAGACGGTGACGCCGTGGAGCGGCTTCCCCCGCGCGTCGCGCACGCTCCCGTGGATCCTGAACTTCGGCGCCGGCCTGGGCGCAACGGTCGGCGCCCAGCGACGGAACGGTCCCTCCACCCGCAGCGGCGGCCTCGCATCGGACCGCCCTTCGAGGTGCGGCTCGGAGGCGCCGGGCGGCAGTACGGCCACGGGAGGAGGAGAGCCGGACCCGGGCGCAGAGCCCCCCATCGCGTCGCCGTCGCCCTCCTCCACGTCCGCGGGTCGGAGGAACCAGGCGACCGCGAGGATCGCGAGGAGCACGAACAAGAGCAGCACCGGCAACGCGCGACGCATGGTCCCAGGGTACTCCATTCGCACTGCTCGGGCGGGCCGGACGACCGGCGTGGTAGAACCCCGGCTCCCGGGGGGCACGCGGGGACGAGGATGAACGGTCCG
Source organism: Planctomycetia bacterium (assembly GCA_030618975.1). Taxonomy (GTDB): domain Bacteria; phylum Planctomycetota; class PLA2; order PLA2; family JAEUHO01; genus JAUXCH01. The sequence continues at coordinate 1,190 of JAUXCH010000361.1, read as the reverse complement.
GCGATCGAGCAACGCGCCCTCAGGTTCTCGACCGTGGGCTACCTGCTCATGGGCGGGCTGGGGATCGGCTTCTTCCTCGTCACCCGCTCGGAGGCCATCCTCCTCGACGGGGTCTACTCCCTGGTCTCCTTCGGGGCGTCTCTCATGGCCGCGCGCGTCGCACGGCTCGTGCATCGTCCCGGCTCGGAGACGTTTCACTTCGGGTACGCCCACCTCGAGCCCCTCCTCAACACCCTGCGCGGTTTTCTCATCGTGGGGCTCTCGGCGTTCGCCCTCGCGAGCGCTGTCGACGCGCTCCTGCACGGAGGCCGCCCCATCGCGGCCGGTCTCGCCATGGTGTACGGCGTCTCGGCCGCGGCGCTCTGCCTGCTCATGGCCTGGAACCAGGGGCGGCTGGCGAAGAAGGTCGGCTCCCCGCTTCTCGACGTGGACGCGCGCACCTGGTTCGTCGACGGGATCATCTCCGCCGGCGCGGCGGCGGGGTTCTTCACGGCGTACCTGTTCGAGCGGTTGGACCTGCACCACCTCCTCCCCTACGTGGACCCGACGCTGGTCGTCCTGCTCGTGCTGGTGATGGCCCGCGTACCGCTGAAGACCCTCTGGGAGAACCTGCGCGAGGTGCTGCAGGTCGCACCGCCGCCAGCGGACCAGCAGGCGGTGCGGACGGCCATCGAGGGCGCGGTCGCCGACCTTCCGACCCGGGAGGTCCAGGTGCGGATGGTCAAGGTGGGACGTTTCTTCTACGTCCTGACCCACGTCCTGCTCCCCGAGGACTGGCGGCCGGAAAGCACCGGGGCGCTGGACGCCGTGCGCTGCCGCATCGCGCGCTCGCTCACCGAGGTGCCGCTCCGGCTCGTCACCGACACGGTGTTCACGGCCGACGCGCACTGGACGAGTTTCGAGGACGACCGGGGCTGCGAGGATCCGACGAAGGCGTGACACCCCGTGCGCATCCTGGGGGTGGATCTGGGAGTCCTGGGAGCCTTGTCGTGAAGCGCACAGCCTGCCTCCTCGCCTGCCTGCTCGTCCTCACGGCCGCCTGGCCCCAGCGCGTGGCGCGCGGCGAGGACGCGGCGGCGTACGTGCCCACCGCCGACGAGGTCCAGCGCGTCGCCACGCGCCAGGCCTGCTACCCGCGCCAGCGGTGCTGCCGTCCCAGGCGCAAGGCCTGGCAGTTCAAGGCGTCCGTC
>JAUXCH010000778.1 GCA_030618975.1 Planctomycetia bacterium | reverse complement strand
TTCTTGTTCGGCGCGACGGACTTGAGCGCGCTGGCGATCTTCCGCGCCTTGAGGGACTTCCCTGCCAGGACCTTCTTCCGCGCCCCGCTCCTCTTCAAGACGACGATCGCGGGCGTCTCCTTGACGCCGAGCGCCTCGAGCGCTTCCCGGTGCGCCGCGAAGTCCAGCTTCACCGCCTGCAGCTGGTTGCCGTAGTGCCGAACCAGGGGGTCCATCAGGATCTCGTTCTGCAGCCTCTTCGCGACCTCCTTCTCCGCGTCGTCCGGAGCGAAGGCGTAGACCAGGATGCCGCCCCGCCGCTCGTCCTCCAGCGCCTTCACGGCCTCCTCGATGCTGTCGCCCCACTCGAAGTTCATGTCCTCGCCGGGGACGAAGCGCCCTTCCATCGCGCCCATCCACCACCGGTAGTAGGGCATGAGGTCGCGCGGCCACTTGTGGCCGAGGCCCGCTTGGAGACGAACCTCGACGGAACGGACCTTGTCGCTCAGGACCTTCGGCGTGCCGCGCGCGGAAGAGGCGAGCCGGTCCTCGGCGCCCGCCATGGCCAGCACGCCGAGGTCCGTCCTGGCCCACTTCGGAATCGACCCGCCGGAGCAGCCGGAGCCCACCCACGTGGCGCTGCGGGGATGGAGGTCGTCGTCGAACGCGAGCGGGCCGAGGTTGAAGCCCCCGTTGGAGGAGCCGACGACGTGGACCTTCCGCGGATCGATGGGGAGTTCGCTCTTGAGCGTCTCGGCGATACGCAGCACCGCCTTGACGTCCGAGTTGCTCCACGTCTGGTCCTTCGACTTGGGGGCGCAGACGACGTACCCCTGCGCGGGCCATGCCCGGAGCGCCCCGGCCATGCCGGTCGCCGACCCGCCTGCGCCGTGCAGGATCACCACCAGGGACGCCGGCTCGTCGCGCGACAACTCTTTCGGCAGGTCCAGCTCGACGGTGAGACCCTCCATCGACCGGGAGGAGCGGCCCGCGGGGTAGGGCCAGTCCTCGGCGTGCGCGGGGACGCCGGCGAGGAGCAGGATCGCGACCACGGCAAGGGTTCCGGACCAGCGCATGTCGTTACTCCGTCTCCATGCAGGGCCCGCCATCCTACGCAGCCCGTCTCGCGGGCCCAGTTCGTCCCTGGAAGGTGCCCCACGGACCCCCGGGGGCGAGGATAGGATCCGCGGCGCAAGGCCCTGGTGCTGCAGAGATCCGGGAGCGGCTCCATCCCCCCGGTTCGACGGACGACCGCCCGCAGGCACCGGTCCACACGGAGACAGATGATGATGGAACGTATGTTCGGTATCGTGCTCTTGATCGCCGCCGTGTTCGGCGCCCCCTTCTTCTTCCACTCGTACTCACGAGCCGCCGAGGATCCCCTGCCGTCCTGGCAGGACGGTCCCGTGAAGCAGGGCATCCTCGACTTCGTGAAGGGCGTCACGACGAAGGGCGGCAGCGACTACGTGCCTCCGGCGGAGCGGGTCGCGACGTTCGACAACGACGGCACGCTCTGGTCGGAGCAGCCCCTCTACTTCCAGCTCCAGTTCGCGCTGGACCGCGTGAAGGCCCTGGCGCCCGAGCATCCGGAGTGGAAGGAGCAGGAACCGTTCCGGGCCGTCCTCGAGGGCGACAAGGCGGCACTCGGGAAGATGGGGATGGAGGACCTCGTGGCCCTCGTCAGCGCCACGCACGCGGGCGTCACCGAGGCCGAGTTCGCTCGGATCGTGAAGGACTGGGTCACGACCGCGAAGCACCCGCGGTTCAACCGGCTCTACGGGGAGCTCACCTTCGCACCGATGGTGGAACTGCTCGACTACCTCCGGGCGAACGACTTCCAGGTGTGGATCTGCTCGGGCGGCGGCATCGACTTCATGCGCGCGTTCGTCGAGGAGGTCTACGGCGTCCCGCCGGAAAACGTCATCGGCAGCTCGGGCAAGAGCCACTTCGAGCTCCGCGACGGCCGGCCGGTCCTCGTGAAGGACGCGGGCATCGCCAACGTGAACGACAAGGAGACGAAGCCCGTCGGAATCAGCCTGCACGTCGGCCGCCGGCCCGTCCTGGCCGCCGGCAACTCGGACGGCGACCTGGCGATGCTCCAGTACACCGACGACGGCGAGGGACCGGCCTTGATGCTCCTCGTCCACCACGACGACGCCGAGCGCGAGTGGGCCTACGACAAGGAGTCCCACATCGGACGGCTCGACAAGGCCCTGGTCGAGGCCAAGGCGCGGGGCTGGTCGGTCGTCTCGATGAAGAACGACTGGCGCCGCGTCTACGGGTTCGAGGCGCCCTGCAAGTAGGTCTCTCCCGCGGACCGGCCCCGAGCCCCGGTCGTGAGCGCCACGGCGCCTACCGGAACATCCAGCGCTGGCCGCCCCGCGCGTGGGCGTGAACGGCGTCGCCGAAGGCGCGCACCTCCTGCATGCGTTCGGACGGCAACGGTCCTGCGAGCACGCCGTGTACGTTCTCCCGGATCTCGTCGCCACTCCGGGCGGCGCAGAGGACGGTGTCGACGGCGGGATGCGACAGTCCGAAGCGGTAGCACTCCGGAGCGGACAGGCCCTCTTCGTAGCCCGCTTCGGGGACCGGCTGGAGCAGCCTGCCCCACCGGGTCGCGGTGTAGTCGATGATCGCCGGGCAGTCGTCACCGAGGGGGGCGAAGACGTCCGTCTCCGCGCCGCGGTGGGCCGCGTTGTAGCGGATCATCAGCACG
>JAUXCH010001011.1 GCA_030618975.1 Planctomycetia bacterium | reverse complement strand
TTCTTCTTCCAGCGCCGGAGCTCGCGACGGACGTTTCGCGGCGCCGTGCCGCCCACCGCTCGACGCGCGCGAAGCGCCGCCTCGGGCGTCAGGGCGGACCGGACGGAGGGGTCGAGACGTGCGTGGCAGGCCACGAGCACCTCGTCGGCCAGGTCCGCGAGGGCGACGGAGCGCGACTCCGCTTCGCGCACGAGCCGACCCACGGCTTCGTGGGCCTCGCGAAAGGGAACGCCGCGGACGACCAGCCAGTCGGCGACCTCGGTGGCGAGCAGGTAGCCGGACGGATCGTCGACGGCCGCACGCATGCGCTCCCCGTCGAAGACGAGGTCGGCGAGCATCGCTTCCGCCACGTCCAGCATGCCGGCCAGCGCGTCTTCGGCCTGGAAGAGGTGGACCTTGTCCTCCTGGAGGTCCTTGAAGTAGCCGAGCGGCAGGCCGCGCTGGATCTCGAGGAGAGCGCCGTGAGCCGCCGTGACGCGCACGGCCAGGGCGCGGAGGAGCTCGGCGCCGTCCGGGTTGCGTTTCTGCGGCATGATGCTGGAGCCCGTCGAGACGGCGTCGCCTAGGCGCGCGAAGCCGAACTCGCGGCTCGTCCAGAGGACCAGGTCGGCGCCGAGGCGGGAGAGCGTCACCGCGGAGCCGGCCATCGCGCCCGCGAAGGCCGTGGCCTGACGGCGGGACGAGACGGAGGCGAGGCTGTTCCGGGAAGGCCGGCGAAAGCCGAGCGCCTGCGCCGTCTGCCGGCGGTCGATTCCGAAGGTCGTGCCGACCCCCGCGCCGCTCCCGAGCGGGCACTCGTCGAGCTCGAAGGCCAACGCGTCCCGGTCGGCCTCGAACATCTCCACGTACGCGAGGAGGACGTGGCCGAGCAGCACGGGCTGGGCACGCTGCAGGTGCGTGTAGAAGGGCAGGACGAGCTCGCCGTCCCGGTCGGCGAGCGCGAGCAGCGCGCGCTGGACGCGGCGGGCGCCGTCCTGCAACCGCCCGGCGGCACCGGCCAGGTAGAGCAGGAGGTCGGTGGCCACCTGGTCGTTGCGGCTGCGCGCCGTGTGGAGCCGCTTCCCGTCCTCCCCGACGAGCTCCGTCAGGCGGCGCTCGACGGCCATGTGGACGTCCTCGTCGTCCGCGTGGGACGTGAACGTGCCGCCTTCGAACTCGCGCTTCACGAGGTCCAGGCCGCTGAGGATCCGCCGTACGGCCGCCTTCTCGACGATGCCGCACGAGCCGAGCATCTCGGCGTGCGCGCGCGACGCGCGAAGGTCCTCGGCCCACATCCGGCGATCGAGGTCGAAGGAGCGGTTCACGCGGTCGAGCGCCGGGTGGACGCCCCCGGCGAAGCGCGCCCTGAGCGCGCGGTCGGTCCGGCTTCTCTTTTTCGCCGCCACGGTCAACCTCCTCCACGACGGGTCGCGGCGGACGACCTTACCTGCCCTGGGGGGGCCTCCGGGGCCCCGCCGGTCTCGCGTTTGAACGCGAGCCCGGGAGGCCCCGGAGGTGGGGGGAGGTGACGCGGACAAGTCGGAGGCCAAGCGGTCTTAGGAAGA
>JAUXCH010000254.1 GCA_030618975.1 Planctomycetia bacterium | reverse complement strand
GTGCTGGCCTCGTTCCGGGCCCGCGTCGATCAGTTGCGGATGAACTGCAGGAACTCCTGCCGCGTCTTCGGGTCGGACCGGAACCCGCCCAGCATGCACGACGTGACCGTGGAGCTGTTCTGCTTCGTCACCCCCCGCATCATCATGCAGAGGTGCTGCGCCTCGATGACGACGCCGACACCCCGCGGCCTCAGCGCCTGGTGGATGGCGTCGGCGATCTGCGTGGTGAGCCGCTCCTGGACCTGCAGCCGCTTGGCGTAGACGTCGACGACGCGCGCCAGCTTGCTCAGACCCACGATCCGTTTCGAGGGCAGGTACGCCACGTGCGCCCGGCCGAAGAAGGGCAGCATGTGGTGCTCGCACAGGCTGTAGAGCTCGATGTCCCTGACGACGACCATCTCGTCGGTGTCCGCCTGGAACACCGCCCCCTTGAGCAGCGCCTCGGCGTCCTGCGTGTACCCGTCCGTGAGGAAGGAGAGGCTCTTGGCCACGCGCCTCGGCGTGAGCTGGAGCCCCTCGCGGCGCGGGTCCTCCCCCATGTTCTCGAGCAGGCCCTCCACGTGGCGGGCCATCGTCCGGATCTTCTCCTCGTCCGCAGCGCGGATCTCGTCGAAGTCCGCGTGCGTTTGAGGCGGGGCGTCGTCGCGGAGGTCGGGATCGCTCATCTGGCCGCAACGTACAGCAGGGTCCCCAACCCCGCACGGTGTTTTCCGGTCTGCAGCGGGCGGCCTACAGTTGGTAGGCTGGCGCCTCATGGCACCGTCGCCCCGGACCCGCATCGAGCTCTACTTCTCGTCCCGCTTCGAGACGAAGCCCCAGGGCATCGTCTGCATGCCGGGTCGCGTGGTCCTCCTGGGCGAGCACGTCGACCACCAGGGAGGACGAATCCTCGCGGCGCCCACGCCCCAGGGCGTCTACGTCGCGTGGGGCATCCGGCCCGATCACAGGGTACGTCTCCACGCCCTCAACGCACGGGGGACGGACCGCTTCGACCCCGCCTCCCCGGAACGGTCCGGGCGGCGCTGGGCGGATCTCGCGCGCGGCGTGTTCGCGCGCTTCACGCAGAGCGGCCGGCGCCTCCCCGGACTCGACCTCGCCGTCTTCGGCGACCTGCCGGCGAACGCCGGGCTCGCGTCGTCCGCCGCGTACACCGCGGGAATCGTGAAGGCCGTCCTCGACGCGATCGGCGAGCCGCTCGATCCCGCGGAGCTCGCGCGGCACGTCGCCGCGGTGGAGCACGAGTGGGCCGGCGTCTCCTGCGGCTTCATGGATCCGTACGTCGTTGCCGTCGCGAAGCCCGGTGACGTCGTGTGGCTGGACAACCGGACCCTCACGCACGAAACGTTCGCGCTCCCCGCCGGCACGCGGCTGGAGCACCAGGACACCGGCATCGCCCGGCGTCTCTCGGAAACGCCCTACAACGAACGTCGCCGCGAGCTCGCCCACGCACTCGCGTGCCTGCGCGAGCTGGAACCGGAGCTCACGAGCCTCGTCGACCTGACGCCCGACCGCTTCGCGCCGCTCGCCGATCGGCTCGGCGATCCGTACATGAGACGCGCGCGTCACGTGGTCATGGAGACCGACCGCGTCCGCCGCGGCGTCGAGGCGCTCGAGGCGGGGGACGCCGCGGCGCTCGGCGTCCTGATGCACGAGTGCCACCAGAGCCTCTCGGCCGACTTCGAGAGCTCGAGCCCGGAGATCGACGAACAGGTGGCCCGACTCGAGGCCGAAGAGGACGTGCTCGGCGCTCGGCTCCAAGGCGCGGGTTGGGGAGGCTCCCTGGCCGTGCTGCGCAAGACCCGGGACTGACGGCGCGCCCCCCCGCTCAGGCGCCGACCTTGTCCGTCTCGAAGAGCGAGCCGAGGTGCTCCCGGTTCTCGTCGACGAGCGCGATCCACGCGTCGAGGGTGTCCACGTCGCGTCCGGTCAGACGGTTGAGCGCTTCCGGCACGGAGGTCGACAGCGCCTTCCAGCGCCCGAGGTCTCCCCTACCGTCGCTCTGGACCGCCACGCCTTCGGGCACCGGCTCCGGGCGCTCGATCACGGCGACCTCCAGGAGCTCCAGGAGAATCGCCTCGCGCTTCTTCTCGATGCTGCGATAGCCCCCGAGGGACTCCACCGCGCGCCGCGTCGCGAGCGGACACGGACAGCGCCGGGCAATCTTGAGCAGCGGCGCCACCAGGCTCTCGTGCCGGACGTCGCCCGCGGACTCGATCGCCGCCATCGTCAGCGGATCCGCCGGCTTCTCCCGGCCGGGCTTGAGCAGGGGCTTCAGGTAGCGCGCCCCCGCCTCGCTCTTCATCGCGCCCAGGGCCTCGACGGCCGAGAGGCGGATGCGTGCGTCGCCGTGGCGGCACAGCGTCCCGATGCCGCGGACGAGCCGGGCCCGGAGACCCGCGCATCCGTCCGCCTCCTCCACCTCGCGGTAGAGCACCGGCGCCCGCCAGATCTCCTCGTGGAGCCCGTGGACGTCGCGCGTCCGCCGGCAGCTACCGAGACGATTCGCGTGTTCGCGAACGCGCATGGTGAGGGTCTGGCCCTCGTCTTCCCCGGCCGCAGCCGGAGCCAGCCAGGCGCCCAGCAGCAACGCCAGGGCCAATCCGATCGCCACCGCCACCCACCGGCCGTGGGGCGAAGCCTGTGAAGCCATGTCGAGCCTCCACACGCTGTAGAGGCCGAGCCGGCGCCCCCGGCGGAGGCCGCGACGACCGCGGCCGGCCAGTCGGGAGACGCAGAGGGGCCTCCCCAGCTCGAGTTCGTGTTCATAGGATTGGACGACACGCACGCCGGCCCGGTTCCCACGATCCGGGAGACCCGCACATCCAGGCCCGGCCCGGGCGCTCGGGGGGCCACGGAGAGGCGCGAGGGGGTGAGTGGGCCCCCTTCCCCCTCGTACGGTGCCAGGCACCGATACCGCACGGCGTCAGGCACCGATACCGGCACGGGAACGGGATCCTCCAGGTCACTCGCTGGATGCCCGATGGGTACCGGGTGAAGAGGACGCGGGGGAGCGGCGGGCGGCACGGGGCGTGCCCGCCCCTTCAAGCCGAGGGTCGGCCGAGGGCGATGCGGAGCACTCGAAGCGGGGGCCGGCTACCTGGCCTTCTTGACGAAGCCGATCAACTCCTCGACGGTCCGATTCTCCATCGGTCCTTGCTTGACCGTCGTCTCGGAACGAACCAGGTCCTCCGGCACGTCCGCCGACTCGAGCCGCTTGATGGTCGTTCCCGACTGCGACATCGTCATCGTAGATGCCTTGCAGCGCAGCGTGACGTCGCCGACCTTGACGGGAGTGTCGAGCTTCGTGACCTCCATGTCCATCCCCCACGCGCCGGAGGACGTCATCTTGAGCACGCCGTGCTCGGCGTGCTCCCAGATCGTCGTCGTGGGACCTGCCGCACCGCCCGGCTTCCCACGTCCGGGCATTCCACGTCCGGGCATCCTGCCACCGGGCAGCCCCCCGAAGGCGCCCGCCTTCATGGTCACCTTGACCTTCTCGCACTCGTAGGCCGTGCCGTCGACGGTGACGCTCTCCTTCCCGAGCGCCTCCCGCTTCATCGCCTGGCCGGAAGCGAGGGGCAGCATCCCTGCGAGGGTGCCGGGATCGAAGGTCTTCGCGATCTTCTCCTCGGTCGTCTTCCAGTTGCCCTCGGAACCCTGCTCGACCTTGACGACGTAGTCCGTGTCGGTGATGCGAACCAGGGTCTTCCGGGTCTCGCGGACGGTCTTCCGGGGCGCCATCCCGGGCATGGCCATCTCCGTCGTCTTGCGGTGGTGGATCATCGTGCCGACGCCGAAGCGGCCCCACCCCGTGGCGTCGACGGCCACCTTTTCGGTTTCCCCCTCCTCGGCGCGAGCGGCGATCGGCGCCAGGAGCAGGGCGACGAACAGCAGGATCGACGGTGTGAGAAAACGCATGGTGCCTCCTACGGGATTCGGGACCGGAGGTAGCGTACTTCCGTAGCAGAGGCAGGCGCCAGCCCCGGGTTCCCCCGCAGCAGGCGAACGCCCGACCGCTCCGCGCGCGCCCCCCCCTCTGCGCGGTGCCAGGCACCGATACCGCACGGCGTCAGGCGCACCCCGCAAGGGACAAGGCCCGTCCCCCCCCTTCCCGACCGAGGGAATGGGATCCGTGATCCAGGCCAGGACCTCCATCTCCCGCCACAGGGCCTGCACCCGAGGATCCACCTCGCAGGCGTGCGTACGGCCCTCTCACGCACACCCACGTGGAGCGCCGTCGCACTTCGGCCGAGTCCGACGTGGCTCTACCGGGGCGGCACCGCGGCGGGGTCGAAGCTCACGTCCGCGTACCCACCCGCCTCGATCTGCACGCGCACCTCGTGCTCACCTCCGTCCCCGAGCAGGAACGTCAAGACCCACTCGCCTCGCGGGATCGGGAAGAACACCCGCCCGCCCGCCTCGAGCATCCGGATCCCGAATCGTGGGGCCTTGCTGCCGTCGGGCCGGCGGACGAGCAGGCCGCCGAGCCAGTCCTGCGGATGATGGATGCGAATGCCCCCACCGCGCTCGAAGACGACCTTCCGTCGGAGGGGCTCTCCCTGCGACACCTCGAACTCGACGCGCGCCGGCAGCAGCAGGGCCAGGTCTTCGTCGTCCTTTGGATCGACCTTGAAGTCGAAGACGTGTCGGCCCGGCGGCAGGGGGAGCGTGAGCTCTCCGGTGGGGATGTCGTGGGTGTGTCCGAGCCCGAACCTCACGGGATTCTCCGGGTCTCCATGCTCGATCCAGCGCGTAGCGGAGACCGCCTCTACGTCCCGACCTTCGTCGTCTTGCACGAGAAAGGTGACGGCGACCACGCCGTCCGGGTCGCGACGCAGACGCAGCACGCGCTCTTCCCCGACGCCGGCCTCGCGGAACTCGAGCTCCTCGACCTCCGAGGGCTCGTACCCCTCGACGCGGAAGCGCAGTCGCATCCGGGTCCCCGGGACCTCGTCGAGAACGAGCGATCCCCCCGTGAACCAGTTCCGGTGCGTCTCCTCTGCGCCCTCGACGAAGTACACATCGGCCATCGCGCGGACCGCCTCGCCGGAGTCGACGTCGACGAGCCGGATCACGATCCCCGAGACGGGGAGCAGGCGGATGACGACGTTCTCGGCGCCCGCGTCGACGACGGGCGCCACCGGCACGAGCCCGGGCTGCGCACGGCCGCCGCGACCGGGACGGAGTGTGACCTGCAGCTCGTACGCACCGGGGAGCAGACCTCGGATCCGAAAGGCGCCGTCCCTCCCGGAACGTGCTCGCCAGGTCCACAGCGGGAGGCGCTCGATCCAGGGCCAACCCTCGGTGGGCTCCGCGCGAACGCGGGCTCGGACCGGCATACCCTGCGGGTCGAGGATCTCCCCGCCGATCTCCAGGCCCGTGTCCAGCTCGACCGTGAGCGCGTGCACGCCGGAGGGCGGAGGCGAGAGGAGGTCGCTCGTCCACGGTGCCCACCCGCCGGAGGGCAAGACGAAGAGGCGCCCCGTGCCGCGCACGCCGACGGTCGCCGTCCCCTCCTTCCCGGTCGTTCCCTCCGCGATCCGCTCGGACGAGGGACTCACGAACACGAGGCGGGTTGCGTCCGGGGGGGCGCCGTCCGGTCCACGGACCTCGACCTCGAGCCGCCACTCGGCGTCGGGATCGTCGACGGGCTCGACCCCCGGCGCCGCAGTTGGCTCCGCAGCCGGCTCGTTCGGCAAGACCACCTCGGGCGGCGCTCGCCCTTGGAGCACCGCGGTGCTTCCCGCGTCCGCCTGCTCGGAAGGAGCCCGGGTCGGCGTATGTGTCCGGCCAGGTGGTGGGTCCTGCCGCTGGAGCAGGTGCACCACCAGTGCCAACGCCAGGAGCACGGCGACGGACACGAGGACGAGCCGGAACTTCGAGCTCACGAACCTCTCCCGCGGGGTGGCACCCCCGGCAACGGACCGCATCCCAAGGAGGTTCACCCCTCGCCGGGCGGAACCGCGGGCCGGCTGGACCCCACGAACTGCCGGCGGGCGTTCGCCGGGCAGGAGCTCCGGTCGGCGGCTGGAAGCGGGGCAGGACGCGCATCGGCTCCACGTCCGCTCCAAGGCGGCGCCGAGAAGCCGGCTCGATGAACCGGGGTTCCCCTCCGTCGTGACGAGATGCAGGGGTCCGCGGGAGGTCGGATTCCCCTCCGTGGCTGCGAGACGCCCTCCCCCGTACGCTGCCCGTTCCCTTCTCGAGCACGCACGGCTCGCGCGCGTGCGGCCCGGCAGGAGCGCACTCGAAGATGGCAGAGTCCTGCGCCCGACTCCACGTCTTGCTCGCGAGCCATGCGCCGGTCGGCCTCGTGATCCGGCGAGGACCGTCGAAGCAGGTGGCAACGTACGCATGGGACCGGACGAACGACGAGTTCCGACTCGGCCAGTGGATGAAGGGCCGCATCTACGAGCGGCGTAGCGATCTGTCGCCCGACGGCAGGTTCTTCCTCTACTTCTCGATGGACGGGAGGTGGGAGTCGGAGACGAAGGGCGCTTGGACGGCGATCTCCCGTTCGCCCTACCTGAAGGCCCTTGCCCTCTTTCCGAAGGGTGACTGCTGGAACGGGGGTGGCATGTGGACGGGCAGCAATCGGTACTGGCTCAACGACGGGTATGGCCACGACGTCCTGCGGGAGTCGCACGAGGTCCAGCGGGACGCGGCGTTCGTCCCCGTGGGCGGGTCCGGCAACGAGGACCTCGGCGTGTACTACCCACGGCTCTTCCGTGACGGCTGGGAGCTCGTCCAGCGCAGGGAGGTTGCGGAGTGCGACCGCGAGGACGTGTTCGAGCGCCCTCTGCGCCACAGGTGGGTGCTCCGCAAGATCGCCCACACCCAGACGAATCCGCCACGCGGAAAGGGCTGCACCTGGGACGAGCATCAGCTGGTCCATGCCCCGACCGGCAGGGTGGAGGACCGCCCCGACTGGGAGTGGGCGGATCGGGATGGGGACCGTCTCGTGTGGGCTTCCCGCGGCGCGCTCCACGGCGGAGTCCTCGGTCTCGACGGCTTGGCGCAGGAGCGAGAGCTGCTGGACTTCACCCCCCTGACCTTCGAGCCGGTCGCGGCACCCTACTGAGGGCAGCCCTCCCC
>JAUXCH010000853.1 GCA_030618975.1 Planctomycetia bacterium | reverse complement strand
GGCGAGAGCACCTCCTCGATGGAGGTCTCGAGCTCGCTCATCTGCTTCGTGAGCGCGTCGCGCCGACGCATCGCGTCCCAGACCCTGCGCTCGAGACGGCGCTCCTCCCCGTGCTGGCGAATCCCCACCAGCGCGGTGGCGACCACCGAAAGCACGACGGCCATGATCGGCAACGATCTCATCCTCTCGCCTCGTTCTCCTCTACGGTGCCTGCCTTCTGGAAGGCCCTGAGCTTCGCGGGCCCCGCTCTCGGGTTCGCCCGCACCTCCCCTTCCGACGGTCGCTCGGGCTTCTTCGTCCGGCGGGTGCCCCGACCCACCCGCGCCGCCTCGCGAAACGCGTTCTTCACGAGCCGGTCCTCTCCGCTGTGGAAGGAGAGGACCACGACGCGGCCGCTGGGCGCGACGGCGTCGAGCGCGGCCTCCAGCCCTCGTTCGAGGTGTTCGTACTCCTCGTTCACGGCGATGCGAAGCGCCTGGAACGTCCGGGTCGCGGGGTCGTGGCGCTTCGTTCGCCACGCAGAGCGACGGACGATCTCGACCAGCCGCGTCCCGTCGGAGACGGGCCTCGACCGCACGAGGGCACGCGCCACGGCGCGCGATCTCGGCTCCTCGCCGTACACGTGCACGATGCGCGCGAGCTCCTCCTCGGGCAGCTCGTTGACGAGATCCAGCGCCGTCGGTCCGTCGCCGGAGCGATCGAACCGCATGTCGACGTCCGGCGACGGATCGCGAAACGAGAACCCCCGGCCGGGATCGTCGAACTGCAGGGACGACGCGCCGAGGTCGAGCAGCACCCCCCAGGGCGCGTCCTCGCCGTGGGACTCGAGCACGCCGAGAAGGTCCGCGTACGACGCGTGGACGAGCCGCACCCGGTCCCCGTGACCGGCGAGTCGCACCCGAGCCAGGGCGAGCGACTCCGTGTCGCGGTCGAGGCCGAGCACGGACGCTTCGGCAGAGCGGTCCAGGACCGCGAGCGCGTGCCCGCCCAGGCCGACCGTGCCGTCCACGACGAGCCGCCGTGGGGCGGGCGCAGCGTCCTCGAACAGGTGTCCGAGCACCTCGGAGACCATGACGGGTCGGTGGATGTGGGAAAGATCGTCTCGAGCCGGGCTCATCCCCGGCCCTCGTCCCCCGGCTCCGGATCCCCGGGCAACGGGAACCCGCCCGCGGCCTGCGCCACGTGCCGGTCCCAGGTCGCCGGGTCCCAGAGCTCCAGGTAGTCGTTCATGCCCGCGATGCGGACCTCGCGCGCCGGGAAGTACGGCAGGAGCCGGTGGGGCAGCGTGATGCGCCCCGGGCCCTTGAGCTCCACCTGCTCGGCCGTCTGGAAGAACAGCCGACGCTCGGACTGGTCCCCCTCGAACCGGCTGGGAACCTGCTGGGCGGCCAGCGCCTCGAAGCGGGCGGCCGGGTAGGCCTCGACCATGGGGTTCGTCGGGCTGGGCACGAGGTAGAGCCGGCCCCCGCTCCCCGCCTGGATGGCCTGGGCCTGGACGGACGGGATGACCAGACGGTCCTTCCCGTCGATCCGATGGTCGCGAATGCCCGTGAAGGGATGCATGCGTCCTACCCTGGTACCCAGTCCCACGTCGTGACAGAAGATTACACTTTGTGACACCTCATGCAACGTGGAAATCCACGCTCGGGACGCAGACGCAACATCTTGCCTGACAAAGACTTACGAGTACCTACAGGAGCCTTACGGGAGCGGCCTGACACCTGCGGAGTGTGGAGAGACCGTGGACGCGTGTCTCTAACTTGTTTGCAGACCACGGGTTGTGTCTGTCCACGGGCCCTGGGGAAGACCGGGGGGGGAGGGTGTCACCTCCGGCACGCCCGTGACCCCGGCCGATCCGTGGGAGGGGGCGACGCCGGGGGAAATTCGGGGCGCCTCACGGCCGGCCGGGCGTAGGATCCCCGGCCCACCGCGCTCGTGGGGACGGCCACGCCCCGGGGGGTCGGAGCGTTCGAACCGGGTCAGGTCCGGAAGGAAGCAGCCCTAAGGACCCCCTTCGGCGTCTTCGGGTCTCCGTGGTCGTCCTCGCGCGCGCGGCAGCCGGCCCGCCCTCAGGCCTCCTCGGACCGGCCCTCCCGCGCCCGGAAGATGCGCGCGCGCACCTCCATGAGCCTCCCCTTCACGCTCGGGTGCTCCTGGATCACCGCTTCCGTCTTCGCGAAGAAGGTCGGACGGACTTCGCGGATCCGCGGGAGGTGCTCCTCGAGCACCGCGTAGGTGAACAACGCCCCGTCGCACGTGTCGAGGTAGACGTCGGGATGGAAGATGGAGCGCAGCACGAACGAGGCGGC
>JAUXCH010000193.1 GCA_030618975.1 Planctomycetia bacterium | reverse complement strand
CGCTTGGCCCCCGACTTTTCCCCTCGTGGGAGGCGGAGGAGACCCTGAAGGCCGCCGGGAAGCGCCTCCGGGACGCCCGGCGCCGGGGCGACGTCGACCGCGAGGCCGCCTGCGCCCTGCTCCGGAGCTGGCAGCGGGAGCAGGGGACACGCCCGCGCCCACCCCCGGCCCGGCCCCGTGATCCGTGACGCGACCCGGCGATTTGCTGGCCGGGCCCGACGCCGCCAGTACCCTTGGCGGCTTCCACAAGACGAAATCAAGCACACATCGCGGGTTCCAGGCCCGCCCTCACATCAACGAACTCGATCGACCCCGACCCGGGGCCGGCATCCCCGAGGGAGCCGGCCGACCTGGTCGACGGTGACGGAGACGACCATGACGGTCAAGGATCCTTCGAAGGCAGAGCGAGTCGAGGAGTTCCAACTCCACGACAAGGACGACGGCTCGACCCCGGTCCAGGTCGCCGTGCTCACCCACCGCATCCGCCATCTCACGGACCACCTGAGGAAGTTCCCCAAGGACCACGCCACGCGGCGTGGCCTGCTCAAGATGGTGGGCCGTCGCTCGGCCCTCCTTCGCTACTACGCTCGCAAGAAGCCGAGCAAGTACCGGGAGCTGATCGGACGCCTGGGACTCCGTAGGTAGGAGTCAGTTTGTCCATTCACACTGTGACGATCGATGTCGGGGGCAAGCCCCTGAGCATCGAGACGGGTCGTATGGCTCGACTCGCCGGCGGGGCCGTCGTGGTCCGCTACGGCGACACGATGGTCATTTCCGCGGCGTCGTCGTCGGGTCCGAAGGCGCACCTGCCCTTCTTCCCGCTCACGATCGACTATCGCGAGAAGTACTACAGCGCCGGCAAGATCCCCGGCGGCTTCATCAAGCGCGAGGGCCCTCCTTCCCCGAAGGAGATCCTCACCATGCGGATGACCGACCGCCCCATCCGTCCCCTCTTCCCCAAAGGCTACCGGAACGACACGCAGGTCCAGAGCTACGTTCTCTCGTACGACCAGCTCAACAACCCCGACGTGCTGTCGATCACCGGAGCCGGTGCGGCCATGTCGCTTGCGCCGGTGCCCTTCCTCGGCCCCATCGCGGGCGTCCGCGTCGGCATGGTCGAAGGCGAGTACGTCGCCTTTCCCGACAACCAGGTCCTGCTGGACTCGCCCCTCGACATGGTCGTCGCGGGCACCAAGGACTCGGTCACGATGGTCGAGGGCGGCGCCGACGAGCTGTCCGAGGAAGTGATCATCGGCGCCATCGGCTTCGGCCACGAGGTCATCCAGAAGCTCTGTGAGGCCATCGAGGAGCTCCGAAAGAAGATCGGCTGGAAGATGCCGGAAGCCCACCCCGTGCTCCCGAACGCGCAGGCCGTCGACGCCGTCCGCGAGAAGTTCGGCGCCGCCATCAAGGACGCCTACTTCTGCCCCGAGAAGCTCGACCGGAACAAGGCACTCGCCGCCGTGAAGGCCGACGTGCTCGCCGAGCTCGCAGCCGAAGACGACAGCGATCCGGGGAACGGCCTCTTCACGTCCGGCGACGTCAAGACCGCCTTCGGCGTGATCGAGAAGGAGGTCCTCCGCGCGGCCGTCCTGAGCGGAACGCGTGTCGACGGTCGCAAGCCCGACGAGATCCGCCCCATCGACATCGAGGTGGGCCTGCTGCCCCGCGCCCACGGCTCCGCGCTCTTCACGCGCGGCGAGACGCAGGCGCTCGTCACCACGACGCTGGGCACCGGCCTCGACGAGAAGATGGAGGACGGCCTCCACGCGCAGTCCTTCACCAAGAAGTACTACCTGCACTACAACTTCCCCCCGCTCTGCGTCGGCGAGACGCGGCCCATCCGCGGCCCGTCGCGGCGCGAGATCGGGCACGGGGCGCTCGCCGAGCGCTCCCTTCTCCCGGTGCTCCCGCCGATGGCGGAGTTCCCCTACACGCTGCGCGTCGTCTCCGACGTCCTCATGTCGAACGGTTCGTCCAGCATGGCGACCGTCTGCGGCACCACGCTGTCGATGATGGACGCGGGCGTCAAGATCGCCCGCCCGATCGCGGGCATCGCGATGGGGCTCGTCTCCGAGGGCGACCGGCAGGTCATCCTCTCCGACATCCTCGGCGACGAGGACCACGCCGGCGACATGGACTTCAAGATCGCCGGTTCGCAGCGCGGCATCACCGCGCTCCAGATGGACATCAAGATGACGGGCATCTCCCACGAGTTGCTCGCCGAGGCCCTGGAGCAGGCCCGCGAAGGCCGCATCCACATCCTGAAGAAGATGCTCGAGGCCATCTCCCGCCCGCGCGACGAGTACAGCTCGTGGGCGCCGCGCTTCGAGATCGTCCACATCAAGCCCGAGAAGATCGGCATGCTCATCGGCCCCGGCGGGAAGAACATCCGCCGGATCCAGGAGGAGACCGGTGCGACCATCGAGGTCGACGACACCGGCATGGTCAAGATCTTCAGCGTGGAGAGCGAAGGCGCCATGGCCGCGCGCAAGCAGGTCGAGGCCATCTCCGAGGAGGCGACGCTCCACAAGATCTACGACGGCAAGGTCACGTCCGTGAAGGACTTCGGCGCCTTCCTCGAGATCATCCCGGGCCTCGAGGGTCTCTGCCACGTCAGCGAGCTGGCCGACGGCTACGTCGGCAACGTCAGCGACGTCTTGAACATCGGCGACATGACGCCGGTGAAGGTCATCCTGATCGACGACTCGGGCCGCGTGAAGCTGAGCCGCAGGCAGGCGCTGTTCGACCTCGGCCGCGAGGACGAGGCGAAGGCCCCCGAGGGTGACGGCGGCGGCGCGCCGCGCGAAGGCGGTGACCGCGATCGCGGTCGTGACGGCGGCGGTCGGCGTGACGGAAACCGCGGACGCGGTGGCCGGGGCGGCGATCGGGGCCGCGGAGGTCGCGACCGCCGCTAGCGGCCCGCGCCCTCCATTCCACGCTAGTCCACCAAGGCCCCGGCGTTCACGGGAACGCCGGGGCATCTTCGTGCCCGTCCACCACGCAGACCTCCGACCGGACACGGGCCGTCCCTGCGGCCAGGAAGGGTGCGAGACCGGGGAGACCCGCCGCCTTCTCCGGATTGGACCGGTGCTTGCGGTACACGCCCTGACGTGCGAGGTGCATCCCGACACAGACTTCCGGTTGCGGTTTCGAATCGGTTCGACTGCGTACGGGCCTCGCGCAAAAGCGGTAACGCCTCTGCCAGGACGACCCGTTCGTGTTCAGGCCTGTACGGCGGGCCCCGAACGCGAATCGGAAAGTGTGATACCGAGTCGGAGTCCCGGTCTCGCGCACCGCGGTCCGTGCCCGTTGGGAATGATTCTTCATCCGTGTCGCTCCACAACGCCCGAAAACGTAAACCTCCTCTTACTCCTCACGTGTAAACCCCGCCTGCTCCTGGAGCTACCATGACTGGAACCCGCCTGTCGATCGGTGTCTTGCTGTGGACCGCGTTGCTCGTCTTGCCCGCGTGCGGTGGAGGCGGCCAGGGGCTGCGGGTCGATACCGCCCCACTGCTCGTCACGAGCACGTCCATCCCGCCGAAGCTCTCGGGGGAGAGCGTGAACCACGTCATCCCCATCGCGGGAGGCTGTGGCGGGCCGTACGTGCTGAAGGTCATCTCGGGAAAGCTGCCCCGGGGGCTCTACCTCGACAACGAGACCCACGCCATCCTGGGCCACCTGCTCGAGGACGGCGACTTCAGCTTCACCATCCAGGTCACGGACACGGGGTGTGAGCCCTTCTCGTCGACCACCGCGTCCTTCCGCATGGTCGTGGGCGTCGGCGAGATCGTGGTAGTAGGCGCCACGCTGGACGGCAACCCCACGATGGTCCCGCCGGGGGGGACGCACTACAACCCGGACCACCCGTCCCTCGGAAAGGTCGTCTACAACGACTTCGTGACGATCCTGCTGGTCGTGGCCGGCGGCCACGGGCCCTACTCGGCCGTGGTCATCGACAAGGACGGCATCGACGACGGCCCGCTGCCGCTGGGTACCGGCATCCCGCCGTCGTCCACGAGCATCACGGGTGCTCCGGTCGAGGTCGGTCCCGAAGGCGGCCCCTTCCTGGTGACGCTCGACATCACCGACAGCGTCGGCGGCAAGGGGATCTTCACCTTCTACTGGATGATCGATACCCCGCAGATCATCTTTGCCACGCCCGACCTGCTCGACGGCCAGGCCGGCGTGAAGTACAGCGACCAGATCATCGTCGCCGAGGGCGTGGGGCCCTTCGTCTACGAGTTCGTCGAGGAGGGCCTCCCGGAGGACTACACCAGCGACAAGAGCACCAACCCCGATCTCGACCCCGATACCGACGTGATCTACAACCCCGGCGCCCCGCCGACGGTGAATCCCCCCGAGGCGCTGGTCAAGATCGACGCGACCGTCTACCCGCCGCTGAACGACCTCGGGCCCGCTTACGACGTCTCCCACCAGGGGGCTCCTCCCGAGGCCGTCGTGCTCACCGAGACCACGGGGAGCTTCTCGGGCATCCCGCGCCGGCGCGGCACGTTCTCCGTGAACGCTCACGTGCAGAGCACCCTCGTGCCCAACTCCTTCGGACAGCACGCGTGGGGAACCCTCGACTTCGAGATCGTCAGCGCGCCCCCGATCGCACACGACCCGATTTACACCCTCGACCCGGCGTTCACGACCGTCAAGCCCTACGCCCGGCTCGAGGAGGCGCAGAAGGGCCAGATCTACAACCCCGACGGGGGACCGGACGGGCTGCAGATCGTCGCCACGGGCGGCGTGCCCGACGACGGCCTCACCGACGCCCCGCATGCGAGCCAGACGGAACCCGCGGATGATGAGACCGCAGGCGCCTACAAGTGGGAGATCGACTGGAATCCCGACGGTGACTTCGATGGCGAGCCGGCTCTCGGAGTGATCCCCGGGATGGAGTTCACCGACCTCGGCATCTTCCGCATCATCGAGGTCGGCGGGATCCCCCAGGTGGACGACTTGATCCCGCAGTTCGATCAGTCGCTGGCCTTCACTGCCGCCGACTCGGCGCTGCCCGACACCCTCGCGTCCTCCGCGACGGAGAAGGTGGCCTTCGGCATCGGGCCCGACAGGATCCTCATCACCAAGTCGACCACGACGATGAGCAACTCCACCGACCAGCGGAGCTGGGACGACTCGGCCATGACGCTGAAGTACGTGATCCCGCAGGGCTCCGTCCACCAGATGCGCTCGCCGGGCGTGGGGGATCTCACCGGAGACGGTGACGACAAGCACCTCCTGCCCTCGGAGGCGGGGACCGGGACGACGCCCGCCACGCTCTTCACGTCGGTCGATCTGCTTCGCACGTCGGTCAACCCCACGGGCTACTGGGACGACAACGTCCACCTGAACCCCAACGCGGCTCGTCCCTGGCAGAACAGCCAAACCGCGTATTACTACCCGTACTACGGCCCCGGCTCCCACGGCACGACGTCCTACAGCAGCGGCCAGCACACCTACGGGTTCCAGCCGGCGACGACCAGTGTGCGCCTGTCCAAGTGCAAGGATCTCAGCGTGACCGCAAGCGCGGGTCTGGGGGTGTACACGGACGGCGGCAAGCTGCACGCCTTCGACACGAGCACGCACTTCGGCATCTTCATCATCCGCAAGGACGGACGACTCTACGTACCGGCCGCCTTCAAGAAGTCCTCGTCAGGCTACGCCAGCTTCGGCGACAACTGGTCCTACGGCTACCGCGGCTCGACCACGAGCCACAGCGCGACCAAGATCCCGCAGATGACGGTGAGCCCCGACGGACGGATCGCAGCCCTCAAGGTGCGCACGAGCACGAGCTTCAGCCGGACCGAGTCGGCGGGCTCGACCGACATCCTGCTGATCAGCCTGACGGGGGAGCGGATCGCGGAGTGGGACGACGAGGTCTACACGATCGTCGAAAGCGGTTCCAGCGGGTCGTCCTCCACCGGCCAGTACCTGTTCGCCTCTAGCCTCACGCTCACGAACGAATACCTCTACTACCTGATCGGCAGCGGCTCGACGAACTACCTGCACTACAAGGACCACTACATCTACCGGTACGGCCTCTTCGACGGCGAGGACGAGGGCGAGTTCCTCCACCCGAGCTTCAACTCGGAGTGGACGAACACCACGGGCAGCGCGATGCAGACCCCGTTCCAGTGCTTCGCGCGCAACTTCGCCTACAACACGAGCACCGGCGCGCCGGACCCGGTGATGTACGGAACCGACGGGTACAACTCCTGGGAGAGCTCGCTGGCACCGCACCCGTTCAGGGTGAACAGCCAGGGCAACGCCTGCGCCATCCTGGCGGGCAGGACGACGACCGCCACGTCGGCGGCCGCGGACGTCCTCTTCCACCACGTCTGGGTCGACTACGAGGGGGACTTCCACCAGCTCAGCACCCAGCGCCGGCACACCTCCGGCGGTGGGCGGGGGATCGCCCTCAAGCACGGGCCCTGCTACACCCCGGTCGCGGGCCTGTGGGGCGACAACACCGGCCCGACGAGCCGGTTCGAGATCTCGGACGACGGGCTCAAGGTCGCGGTCGTGTACTTCCGCAACACCACCGTCGACCCCTACGTGACCTACAGTGAGACCCAGATCCGGTACCGGGAAGACATCGCGGCCTATGTTTCGACGAACTCGTCCTGGGGCGGTCGGACGGTGCACGAGATCACCGGCGACACGAGCACCAACACGGGCTACGGGTCCTCGTACGTCAGCGGCAAGTTCCTGCACAGCTCCAGCAGCAACGACCAGACCTGGCGCTTCGGGGCGCTGACGTTCACCACGGCCGGTGACGGACTGATCTTCTGGGGCGGCTACTCGAACTACGATCCCGACGCCTACTCCCATGCCAACCAGAAGTACACGTGTGCCAAGTCGTTCGTCGGCTCGCTCTACTCGTACGACTTCACGGGCGGCGGCGTCCGGAACATCCTGGCGGCCGCCGACGGAGGCTGCAACAAGACGGTCGGAACGGCCTACACGTCGTACACCTTCTCACAGTCGTCGTGGCAGACGGACGGGGGCGTGATCAAGCCGGCCGCCGGTTTCCGTTCCCAGAACGGGGACTTCCTGTACATCGCGACGCGCGGCGCCGTCTACACCGGCACCTCCAAGATGCGGGACGGCGCGCTCATCGGCGTGAACGTCCGGAGTGTCAATGCGGCAGGGAGCAGCTCGCTCAGCATCAATGGGCACCGAGACGGGCGCGCCTTCTACGTCGGGTTCCCCTCGGGCAACAACTACAACGGGTTCCTGTCGGCCTACTACCCCTACAGCGCCTTTGGCTTCGGGTACACGTACTCCAGCGCCTACCAGCAGTACTACACCCACATCGGCTACAACAGCTGCGTCGCCGCACCGGACAACGGCTGGGTCTACTTCACGAGCGTGACCGCCGCCAACTACACCTACACGATGCACAACAGCCTCTACGGCGGACCCGTCAGGGCGACCTACAGCGCCGGGTACCCCTACTACAAGAAGCGGATCTTCGTCTTCGACCCCAACGTGGGCGGCGCCATGAACCTGGTCGACCCCGCCGGTTGGACGGGACTGACCTACCAACACGTGCAGGGCCTGGTCGTCTCGGACGACGGAAGCGCCGTGATGGCGGTCGACTCGACGTACACCTCGTACCACTACATAGACCGAGAGAACTTCACGGTCTTCAGCGGCATCGATCTGAACGAGACGACCGGCAGCCTGCCGGCGAACTCGGTGACCATGCAGAAGTTCGAGACGTCGAAGTACGTCGGCGACTGCGCGGGCTTCAGCCCGAAACTCGACTCCGTCTACTACGCGGCGGGCAGCGGCAGTGCCAGCATGACGCTCAAGCGGGGCACGATCGGCGGCAACTCGACCGGAACCTCGCTGGGCTTCGGAACCGCCCGGTACAGCGTCCTGCACACGGGCCGTTAGGTCACACAACAAATACCCGGAAGTCCTCCGACGGCGACCGGGCCGAGGGTCACGGGGTCCCGAAAGATACCGGCTTCGACAACCGGTGGGGCCCCAGCCCTCGGGTTTCTCACTCGAGCCCCGGCGTTCGTGAGAACGCCGGGGCTCTTTCGTACCCATCT
>JAUXCH010000741.1 GCA_030618975.1 Planctomycetia bacterium | reverse complement strand
AGATGGGGTCGGAGACCATGAGGTCGTCTCCCGCCCACCCGCCCTCGGAGAGGCGCCGGAGGACGCCGAGGAGGGCATCGCGACCCGCGGGCTCGCCGGTTCGGTAGCGCCAGGCAGCCGCGATGGCGCGCATGGCGGGGCTGGCCGTCTCGCGATCGAGGATGGCGAGGACCGACTCGACCGGGAGGTGCGAGGGCGGGTGGGCGTCGCGGAGGAGCAGCCCCGTCGCCACGCGCTCGGTGAGCCGTGCGTCCGGGTAGTCCTGGAGGGCTTGCCACAGGTCGAGCCAGGCGTCGGTGGCTTCCGGATCGCCGCGGACGAGCCGGTTTCGGACGGCGTCGAAGTAGGCGAGGCGCGCGTTCGACCGGGGCCCGGCGGGGCCCAGGTACGGTGCGAGCGGCTCGAGCATCGACCACCGGCCGCCGGCCAGGAGACCGGCTGCAACCACGGCGGCATCGCTCCGGGCGCGCTCCTCGGTGGTGCGGGCGAGACGCCGGTGGAGACCGGCCAGGACGTCCATGGCGCGGGCGTCCTCGGATCGACCCAGGGCGACGCACGCGGTCGTCCAGACCATGGGCTGGTACTCGCGATCGGCGTCGCTGAGGACGACCTCTTCCAGACGCGCCAGGTCGGTCCCCTGCTCCGGGTACGACTCCGGTCCCAGCGCGGCCAGGGCGGCGAGTACGTCCGGGGCGGGTTCGCTCCTCGCGCGGAGTGCGTCCGCGACGCGGAGGGTCCCGTCGCGGGTGCTGTAGAGGAACGTGCCGTAGATCACGTCGAGGAACGCGCCCTGGGTACGGTCGCGGATCGTGTCGTCGAGCCAGGTCGCGGCCGCTTCGTCGCCGCCCTCGGCGAGGACGAGCGACGCCATCACCGCTCCGCGTCGCGGGTGCTCGAGGTGAACGTCGTCCACGAAGCCGAGAGTGCGCAGCAGGAGGGCTCCGAATCGGTGCGCGGTTCCGGGTGCGGCGGCGAGGGTGGGTTCGCCCCACACGGCGTCGATGGCACGGCTCACCTCCCCGATCTTGAGCCAGCCGCGGGCGGCGAACCAGCGCGTCTCGGGGTCGTCTCCGTACCGCTCGAGCTGGCCCTCGAGGCGTGCCACGAACCGTTCCCGCACGTCGAACCGCTGCGTCGCCAGGTCCCAGGATCCCTCGATCCACGCCCGCTCCCGGTCTCGGAGGGGATCGGCCGCCCAGCGAACGGCCACGACGGCGAGGAGGGCCAGAACGAGCAGCGGAGCGAGGATGCGCATGAGCCTCCGACGCCGGGACGGGCCCGCCCGGGGGGACCGGGGGACGAACTCGTGAGGGGCGAGGCTACCACGGGGGGGGCGGAGGCCCGGACGGCCTCTCACGGCAGGTCGCCGACCTCGTGTTCCGCGAGGCCGACCTGACGGCGTGCGTCGTTGCCAGCCGGGAGCGCGGCGAAACGCTACGGCGGATGATGCGCGCATGGGCAGGATGGGTTGTAGCTACAACGAGATTCCCGCCCCGAGCAGGGAGACCCCCACGGACGTCCTGGGGGCGCCGGCGAAGAGCCTCCGGGAACGCCTGCCCGTCGCGACCGACGTTCAGGTGCGCCTCTCCTTCCGGCCCTTTCGGCCGTTCTGCGCCGCGAGACGGCGGCGCAGGCGCCCCTCCCGGTGCCGGAACTCTCCTTCCGTGGTCGAACCCGGGGCGAGGTGCGGAAGAGCCTCCTCCACCCACTCGAGCGCTGCCTTGAAGTCGCGGCGCCGGTGTTCGTGGAGCTTGGCCACCTGCTCGAAGGCCTCCGCGTCGAAGCGCGGTGCCGAGCGCGCGAGCGTGGTCCAGTGCGCCAACGCCTTCTCGTAGAGGCCCTCGCGGCGGTAGAGGTGGCCGAGGTGCCGGCGGAGTGGGAGCGCGTCCTCCGTCTCCGCCCGGTCGATGCCCGCCTGCAGGCAGCGCCGGGCGGCCTCGCGGTGGCCCAGGTCCAGGAGGTGGCGGGCCGTGCCGTGCAGATCCTTCGGGCTGGCACCGCGCCGCCGGGTCGGGGCGCCGAGGATGGAGCCGATCCGGCCCATGAGCGCCAGCATGCTGACGACGTCGATCTCGTTGTGCTTGAAGGCCAGGGCGATGAGGCCCGCCTTGCCGGTGCGCACGTAGTCGAAGTACGCCTGCGGGATCCTCCAACCGGGCAGGTCGTTGGTGCGCTCGAGGCCCAGCACGTGCTCTTCGAGCGCGCCGAGGGTGTGCGAGGGCACGGTGTCGACCCAGAGGCGTCGGGCGGGCGGCAGCAGGTCGAGGTGGGCCCTCCCGGCGACGCGCATGCGGTGCAGGCTGAGACGTGTCGCGAGCAGCGGCCAATCGAAGGAGCGGCCGTTGAAGGTGACGAGGGGGGCGTCGCCCACGTCCTCGACGAGGGCGTGGAGCAGGGCCGCCTCCTCCGGGTAGTCGCGCATGCAGTACTGGCGGACCACGAACGACTCGCCTTCCACGCGACCCGTCCCGACCAGGAACGCCACGGTGCCGGTCCCGCCCGCGAGGCCGGTCGTCTCCGTGTCGAGGAAGACCGCCTCGCGGGGTGCGAGCCGGGCCGGGCCACCCCCGGGACCCTGCTCGTGCGCCCTGAGCGGCACGGGGTGGTCGAGGGCCGACAGGAGGCGGCGTCGGCCGTGCCGCCCGTCGAGGGGCAGGTGGCGCTCCACGTAGAGGAAGGCTCCGTGCGGCGTCTCGCGGAGGCGTCCCTCCACCTGCTCGAGGAGCGGCCGCTCGTCGTCGGCACCGTCCCAGGCGCCGGCGTCGTCGCCGGCGCTTGGCGTGCCGACGCGATCGAGTCCGAGGGCCTCCAGGCGGGCACGGAGACCGCCGGGCCGGCCCTCCGCGGGCAGCCGGGGGCCTGCCGCGGGAGCGGAGT
>JAUXCH010000368.1 GCA_030618975.1 Planctomycetia bacterium | reverse complement strand
GTTCCCCATGTCCTCCATCACGTGCGTGGCCCGCGTGTGGACCATGAGCTCGGCGTGCTCGGTGAAGGCGCCGGTCGCGGGGTCGAAGATCTCGGCCGTGTCGAGGTCCCGGAGGAAGGTACCTTCGAGGCGGCTCCCCCCGGTGACGAGCACGCGGCCGTCGGGAAGCAGCAGCGCCGCGTGATCGACGCGCTCCGTGGTCATGTCGCCCGTACGGAGGAACGTGCCGGTCGACGGGTTGTAGATCTCCGCCCACTCCGTCGTGGCGCGTTGGCCGGGAGAGGTCTCGTACCAGCCGCCGGCCAGCAGGACGCGGCCGTCCGCCAGCCGGGTGGCCGTGTGACCGGCCCGCTCCTGGACCAGGTGCGCTGTGAGCAGGGTGAACCCGATGCCGTTGAACAGCTCGGCGCGATCCGTGACGTTCGTGTCCTGGTGGAAGCCCCCGGCGACGAGGACCTGGTGGGTGCCCAGCAACGTAGCCGTGTGCGACCGTCGGCCTACGTTCAAGGCGTGCGGCAGCGTGAGGAGATCGTCCCGACCCGGAAGATCCGGTCCCGGCTTGTCGCCGCCCGTTCGAAACGCGAACGAGAGATCGCCGTCCACGTTGTCGCCGTCGACGGACCGCAGGCCCGGCGAAATCTCGCAGGAGTGGGGGGAGACGGGGTACATGCGCTCGGCGGGCGTCCAGCGCACGGTGCGAGGATCGGCGTCGTCGAGGACGGCCTGGCCGTCGACCTCGCCGGCCCCCCCGATCACACCCACGCGAAGCGACTTGTGGTTCACCGAGGCAGGGTCGAGCTCGTCGCTGAAGGTGACCGTGACGACGGCGTCCACGGGCACGTTCTGCTGTCCGTCCGCGGGGTCGCTCGCGGTCACGTAGAAGAGCGGCTCGTCGTCCGGGGTCTGGCCGCCGCCCCCGCCGCATGCGGCAAGGAGGATCGCGGCGACGAGTGCGAGCGGGGGCAGGGTGTGGAGGCTTCGCCTCCGGGGCGGGCACTGGCGGATCACGGGGCTCCTGGATGGTTCTGGACCGATACCGGGTCGCTGGGTCGTCCTCAGCGTCTCTGTACTCGGTGCAGTGTCGTCTCGCGCCGTGGCCCCGGGCTGGATTCTACTACGGGCGGCGGCACACGTCGGCTCAGACCCCCAGCGCGGCGGCCGCCTCCTCGTAGCGCTCGGGACGAACCCACATGACGTAGCCGTAGCCGCCCCTCCCGTCCGTCACGCCCCAGGACGCGAAGACGTTGACCTCCGCGTCGTAGACCCGCCCGTGGATCTCGGCCAGAGCGCCGAGGCGGTCGTCGCCCTGGACCAGAAAGGCCCGCTGCGGGATTCCGAGGCTCAGGCCCGCCTCCTCGGCGACTTGGACGAGCCTGTCCGTCTCCTCGGCGAAGAGCATGAGTCGCGTCTCGTTGGGCCCCATCGGGACCGCGTTGAAGGCGAGCAAGTCCACGCCCTCGCCCTCGAGCATCGAGAGCACGCGGTACCCCTCGCCGGGAACGTCCTTGACGGTCGCGTCGAAGCACTCAACGCGCCGGATCTTCGCAGTCATGGTCGTCTCCTCGTCCTCGACCGTCGATGCGTCGGAAACGAGGATACCACTCGGGCCGTTCATCCGGGGTCGTCCCGTTGGAAACGTCCGTACAATCGGGCACGCAGAGAAACGGAGGCCCGTGGCCGTCACCTGTCCTCGTTGCGGAGCCCGGTTCGACGACACCCTGTTCGCCTACGAGCGCACGGTGCGGTGCGACTGCGGCACCCTGGTCGATGCCCGGCAAGCGCGCTCTCCCCGATCTCGGCGCCGGGAGAGCCCCGAATCCGCGGAGCTGAGGCGGCGCGGGGACGCGCTCACCTGGACGATCCTCTACTCGGACCTTCCGCGCGTCGACGTGGACATCGCGATCCATCGCCTACGGGACTGGGTGGGCCGTCACCTCCCGGACCGCATGGACCTCTTCGAGATGGTCTGGGCGGCGCGCTGGGACCGGCTCAGGGCCCAGGGGTGGGAGCACCGACGCCCGGATCGCTGAGGGGGCAGCGGGCGTCAGAGGTCGACGAACGAGACCTCGCCCGACGACACCGGCACCCCGCTCTGCCCGCCCACGAACGCATCGCCGTCCCACAGCTGCACGTCGTAGGTCCCGGGAGGGAGCGCGGGCAGTGCGAACACGCCCGTCACCGGGTCTACGCCGACCACGGCGATCAGACCCTCGACACCGATCACGCGGACCCGCAGCCCCGGACGTCCGGTCGGGGCGACCCCCTCCACGCCACCGTCGACGACCGGCACGAGCGTCACCACGTGGCTTCCGCTGTCCGTGCCGAGCGAGACCGACACGTCGTCGACGACGCCGGTGGCCAGGCCCGCCGCCGTGACGACGATCGTGTACGGTCCCGGCAGGAGCGGATGCAGCCGGAAGGTCCCGTCCGACGCGGCACGCGTGCTGCGGATCTCCCACCCGCCCTGCTGCGCGGACACCACGGCGCCCGGAACCGCGAAACCCGTCGTCGTCCGGACCTCGCCGGAGACGCCGCCCGCCCCCGTCGGGTCGAGGGCCGACAGGCTCGGGTCGAGGTACCACGTTGCCCCGGCCTCGTAGACGGAGGTGCGGACGTTGAAGTCTACGTGGACCTCGGTGACGGCTCCTTCCTCCAGGTCCATCGCATGTGCGACGTCCACGATCCACGCGCCGGGGCGCGCGAACGAGAGCGCGTGGTCCTCGCCCGCGACGGTCACCGAGTGCGCCCCCCCCACCGCGTCGGACGCGAGCACGAAGCGCAGCCCGTCCCAGCGACCGGCGGGGATCTCCCCGCCCGCGACCTGGACCGTCACGCCGTTCACGAGTGTCAGGAGGTCGTGGACCTGCCGCCCCTCCCAGAGCACCTCGACACCCTCGGGACCGCGGACCTCCACGCGCTCCAGCGTGACGCGTACGCTCTCGGCGCCGTCGACGGGGCTGTCGGACCACCTGACGATCAGCGTGGTCGTCCCGTCTCCGGAGAGGTGGGTGGTCTCGAAGAAGACGAAGTCGGCCCCGCACCCCGCGAGGAGGAGGAGCGGGAGCAGGGCGGGGAGGACGGCGCGTACCATGCGTCGAAACGTATCTCGCACCCTGCGTGCCAACGACCGGAGGGCATTCTCGGGAAGGAAGTCCCGCCGAAGCGTGCCCGTGGTGCGAACGCGCACGACTCCCGCGCCGCGGGGTCGGCCTACCCGGCGGCGCGGGAACTCGCCTGCGTCGCCGACTTCATCCACGCCCCGAGGCAGAGGAGGCCCGCCGCGCTCAGCAGGTGCTTGACGGGGTGCCCGCCGATCGCACCGGTCAGGTCGCAGATGGGTGCGTCGAGCACCTCGAAGATCTTGGCCACGCCGTAGAAGGCGGCGAAGAGGAGGACCGGTTGGAGGACCTCCCGCCCGATCCGCCCGCGCCTGAAGGCCCACACCGTCACGCCGACGGCGCCCAGGCCGCCCGCGGCCTGCAGCACGCCGTAGAACCACGAGGTCGTCCCCAGGAGCCACGCCACGACGGTCCCCGCCGAGAGCACGACGAAGAGGAGGGAGAGTCGGCGACTCGGCCCCCAGCCGAATACGGCGGCGATGATCTCGGCGCCCAGGAAGGCGATGATGCTCGTGATGCAGAAACGGTCGAACGCCAGCGTGGCGGGGGTCAGGTACCAGTGATAGGCCCCGGATCCGAACGTCAGCACGACCACGGACGTCCAGAGGCCCACCCAGTTGACGAACCGACGATCCGTGAGCCGGCCGGCACGTGCGAGGTGGAGCAACCCCCACACCCCCACGAGCAGGAAGGAGAGGTTGGTCACGACGTTGAAGAAGTGCGGGACCGAGAACAGGGTCTCGTCGCACGCGAAGGCGTACGGATCGATGTCGATCGCAGCGAGGCCGTGGAGAAGCGTCATCTCAGAAGCGTCATCTCAGAAGCGTGACGGAGAGCCCGGTCACATCTTCCGCTTGAGGTCCTTCTTGAAGTCCTCGTCGAGCTTCTCGAGGTCGATTCCCTCGAACGCCTTCTTCATGGCCGCCTGCACGACGGGGTTGTACTCGCCGTACATGTTCATCCCCCTGCCCATGCCGAGGCCCTCGGTCCGCCCCTGCTGCAGCTCGAGGTAGCCCCTCTGCATCTCCTGGAACATGATCTTCGGGATCTCGCGGTAGCGCTCGTTCTTCGTGATGTTCTTCATCCAGGTCGAGAAGGCCCAGCCCTGCGCATAGCAGAGGCTCGAACGCGCGTAGTACTGCGGCTGGTTCATCTTGATGAAATCCTTGAGCGGGATGAGATCCCCCGATCCCAAGGCGGACTTCACCGTGCCGTAGCGCATGGGGTGCCGCTTCATGAACTTGAGCTTCGCCTTCGTCGACTCGACGCAGAAGAAGTACTCGGCATATCCCTCGTTGAACCAGATGGGCAGGTTGTTCTTGAGAAGCGCGTAGTGGATGTACTGGTGGAAAGCCTCGTGGTGCATCACCCCGATCGTCTTCTCGTCGGGCTTCTTGCTGCGCGACAGGTCGGGGAAGACGAGCTCGTCGTGGCCGGACGACCAGTACCCCGCGGAGCCGCGCGGCGCACCGTAGTGGTAGTACTCGTCCATCTCCTTGCAGACGCGGACGATCATGCACTCCTCGATCGGCGCGACGGGAGGGAACACCGTCTCGAAGGCGTACTTCCGCATGTACTCGACGCGCTTGGCGATGTACTTCGCGAGCGGATCGTCGCAGTTGTAGACGACGAGATAGTGCGGCGTGTCGATGAAGCGCCAGGTGCCCTTGAGATCCGCCTTGACGCGCGCGCGCTTCTCGGGGTCGAGCAGCTCGCCGTCGACCTTCCGGGTCTTGTTGCGCTTGTCGAGGTCCTTCTCGGTCTCCTCCGCGTCCTGCACGACCTCACCCTCCGCAAAGCGGAAGGAACGGAGCGTCTGGGTCCACGGGATGAGCATCTTCTTGAGCTTGCCCTGGTACTGGAACAGGAGGAGGTACTCCGCCTCGCCGTCGGAGACGATGCCGGCCAGCATGCCGACGCGGCGGCCCTTGTACTTCGTGTGCTGGAACTCCACCACGTAGATGTCGCCGATGACGTCCCCGAATTTCTTCTGCTTGGGCTGCGGCAGGCCCTCCCACTCGAGCCCGCACCAGCGCGCGATTCGCCCGGCCTGGGCGTCGAAGTAGTCCACGGCGTTGTCCGGCGTTTGCCTGCCACCGCGGTACTCCGGCGGGATCTCGGGAGCCTCGCCCTCGGGGGCACCGCCTTCCGGGTCACTGCCGGGGGTCGTCGGGCCGGAGGCCTGCGCGCTCGCGAAGCGGAAGATGTCCAGCGTGGAGAAGTCGCCCTTGCGGTCGTCCTTGAACTTGGCGACCTCGACCTGCTCCCCGGGCTGGGTGGGGGTCTGGCTCCAGTTGCCCTTGTGGGGCAGCTTGATCTGGAATCCGTACTGGCCGTCCACGTAGTCCCGCTTGCCGGCCTCGACCGGGGGGGCGAGGAGGAGGGGCAGGGCGAGGGCCGCGAGGAGGGCGGCGGCGCGGACGGGGAGCGACGGGGCAGGGCGGTACATGGGGGGCCTCGTGGGATGAGACGGCGGCGGGGCGGGGCGGTTCCCATCCGATCTTAGCAACGCCGGCGCGATCTGGCCTGCATCCGTGGCGTCCTC
>JAUXCH010000531.1 GCA_030618975.1 Planctomycetia bacterium | reverse complement strand
TCCCTCGATCAGCAGCACCTGACCGTCGCCGTTCCCGACCTTCTCGTAGAGGGCGCGCATCTTCCCGAGATCTTCTTCGCGGCCGTACAGCGCCGTCTCGCGAGGAATCCGGATGCGTCGGAGAGGACGCTTCGTCTCGATCCGTAGCGCCCTCGCCCGCGCCTTCCACCAATCGCTCTTCTCGCCGTCCGCCAAGACACGGGCCAGGATCGATGCCGAGGGGAAGCGCTGCTCCCGGTCCTTCGCGATCAGGGTGTGGACCACCTCCTCGAAGAAGGGCGAGAGCTGGGGGTTCACCTCCCCCGCCTTCCGGGGCGTGACGTCCAGGATGTTGCGCAGGACCCTCGAAGCGTCCTCGTCGCGGTAGGGATGCCGGCCGGTGGAGAGCTCGTAGAGCACCACGCCCAGGGCGTGGAGATCGGCGCGCCCGTCGGGCTCGCCGTCGGCGCTTCGGAACTGCTCGGGGGCGGCGTACTCGAGGCTGCCCACGAATACGCCGGTCTGGCTGAGCCGGATCGCCTCGTCCTGGAGATGCGCCACCCCCAGGTCCATCACCTTCACGACGTGCTCTTCGGTGATGAGCACGTTCTCGGGCTTGAGGTCGCGGTGGACGACGCCCGCCTCGTGGATCGCGGCCAACCCCTTGGCGGCCTCCCGCCCGATGTGACGGCAGAGCTCCTCGGGAACGCGCTTCAGCTCCTCCAGGAGGTCGCGGAGGGTCTGGCCCTCCACGTACTCCATCACCAGGAAGTTCTGCTGCCGCCCGTCCACGAGCGTGGCGTCGCAGTCGTACGTCCGGACCACGTTCTCGTGCTCGACCTGCTGCCCGATCTGTGCCTCGCGCAGGAACCGCTTGAAGAAGCCCTCCGTCTCCAGGAGGTGGGCGTGGATCACCTTGAGGGCGACGTGGCAACCCGGCTCGAGCCCTGCCACGGCACGGGTCGCCTCGGCCAGGTAGACCTTCCCCATGCCGCCGCTGCCCAGGTCCCCGAGGACCCGGTACGGACCGAGTCGTGCGCCGTCCATGGGCCCAGTGAATCGGGGCTCGCAGCCGAGGGCAAGGGGGAGATCGAGGCCGAGCCCCTCCCTGCCCGCGATGGACGGGCGCCACCGCGTGCGCTACTCGCCCCCCTCCGGGGCTGCCCGCGCCTGGGCGAAGAACGCGACCATGTCCTTGCAGGACTGGTAGCCCCCGAAACGAGCGATCTCCTCGCCGCCCGGGCGGAAGAGGATGCCGGTCGGGAACCCGCCGACCCCGTGGCGCTCCTTCAGGTCCTCCCGCTCGTCGCCGTCCACCTTGATGCAGACGATTCCCTCGGCTGCGGTGACGACGACCTGCGCGGTGTACACCCAGCGGTCCATGGTCTTGCAGGGTCCGCACCAGACGGTCTCGAAGTCGAGGAAGTAGGGCACCTGCCGCTTCCCGGCGTCCTCGATGGCGGCCTCGACCTCCCGGTGGAAGGTGACGGGCTTCTCGGCCCGCTCCGCGTGCCTGTCGTCCCAATAGGGATCGCGCGCCCGCGCGTCCTCCTCGGGGGTGAGACCCGGATCGACGGCGACCAGGCGCCCCGTGCGCCCCCGCGTTCCCTCCAGCTCGAGACGCCAGGCCTTGCGGTCCGCCCAGGCGAAGTCGCCGACCTTGCGCGCGCCGGCGAGGTCGTTCGAAGTACCTCCCGCGACGGGGAGAATCGTCCACCAGTCCCCCGTGCCGTAGACGCCGTCGTTGTCCGCGTCGGAGAGAACGACGTGGTAGCCGACGTCCTCCACCTCGACGGAGGCGACGAGGAATCCACGCCGGCTGTAGCGGATGAACGGCGGGACTGCGTCCTCCGACTCCACGGCGACCCAGAGGCCGATGGGGTACGGCTCGCAGGCGGGCTCCTCGACGGATCCGTGGTTCACCCGGACGACGGCGTCGTAGCTCGTGTAGACGGTTCCCCGCTTGGTGCTCGGATTCGCGGTCCGCGTCTCCTCGTCCTCGATGGACCCGTCGGCGTCCGTGTCGATCCAGAGGCGGTCGAACGGCTGCCCCTCGACACTGCGCGCCAGCACCAGCAGATGCCCGTCGCCCCGCACGTCCTCGGGCCCCAGTCGGAGCCGACCCTCCAGCACCTCGACGCCCTCCGGCACGTCCCGTTCGGACGGCGCGAGCGGGACGCGATAGCCCTTGGGCGAGTAGCGCGGCGCGAGCTTCGATCCCGCCTCGCCGGGCTGGAAGCTCACGGCGATCGGCGCCTCGTCCCCGGAACGGGCGCTGCTCGCGGCGAACAGGATCGCCAAGCCGATCCCCCACGCAAGGCTCGCGCGCTGCGCGCCAAGGCCTCTCTTCTCGTCACGCACGCGGTGCCTCCTCCATGCGCCACAATGAACCAGCGCCCGCAGGATCCGGCAAGACGAATGTCCCGAGCCGCCGGGATTCGAGCAGGCGCGGCAGGTGGAGTGCCGGCCGGCAGCACCCCGTGCGCGGAGCTTCGGCCGAAGCCCGCCGGAGCGGCGGCATCCCGCCCGTGCGAATGCGCAGGACGAGACGATGCCGGCTTGGGGCGGGATGTCCCTCCGCGGAGTCCGCGCGGTCTCGGCGTCGCGAGCAGCCACCTCGACGCAGCGCTACCTCGCCGCCGACGGAAGGGGGAACCTGCCCTCCAGGGTCTCGATCAAGTCATCGATGGACTCCATCGATCCCGTCTCGTGGAAGGCCGCGTCTCGGCTCTTGTCGGGGGTCACGCCATCCAGGATCCCGTGGGCGAAGAAGTCGCCAGCCGCCGACTCCATCCTCGACTGGATGGCCTCGCGCTCGAACTCGGTCCAGCCGTCCTCCTCACGGGCGTACTCCGCGCCCACGAAGGCGACCGCGACGTCGCTCTGCCGCACCCCCCAGAGGAGCAAGTCCCTGAGGCGATCCTCCGAAACTCCTGCCTTTCGCATGGTGCTGAAGCCGGGCAGGGCGAAGGTGTCCAGCCAACAGCTGAAGCCCAGTTCCGAGAGACGGAGCGCCAGGTTCAGAGCGTCTTCGTAGTGGGGATCACTCTTGAAGCTGATGAACACCTGGCGGTTCAGGCGCGTGATGCGCTCCAGCCCCCCTGTGAACTCGCTCTCCGCGGCAGCCGCTCCCCCCTTCACGATGCGTACGGATTGGAGCCGCATCCCGACTCGCTTTCGAAGCTCGTCGACCCTTGCCAGGTCGCCCGGCTCGATGATCCCCAGCCGCTCGAGCTCGTGGTTCACATTCGTCAGCCCGAAGAAGCGGCTGGGACCTGGGGAGGAAGCGACCGCGACCCAATCCCAGGTGTCCAAGAGCGTCTGGACGCCTGGGTGCCGGCGAAGGGGGGAATCCCGTGGGGTGTCCTTGCTGCACACCCCCTCGATCTCGAGACGCGCCACGAGGGACACGACAGGGAACGCTTTGATCTCCTTGCTGTCTTCGAGCTGGTACCACGGCAGCGTGACGACCCACAGCTGCGTGCCTTTCCGCGCACGCTTGGGCAGGACGCACTGTCCGGAGCCGAACCCTACCGGAAGGAAGTCGGCTCCCTCTTCGCTCGGCAACGAGAGCACTTTCCAGGGGACGATGCGATCGCACGTCACGTACGCGATGAGGGCCTCCGGTTCCCCCGTGGCGTTGTGGTCCGTCATCTCGGTCTCCTCGTAGACGCGCGGCCACGAAGGTCTCCCTCGCAGGGCAGGACGCGCCCGTGAAGCACGTCGTCGTAGCCTGCCAGCACGGCTTGGCGAAGCGCGGCGGCTTCTCGACGCTCCATCTCCTCACGGATCGGCGAACACACGAACTCGCTCGGCGTGGTGCACGATACCCCGGCTCGGACGCCCGTCAGGCCCTGTCGCGTTCGCGGCTCTCGATCTTCACGTGGAAGTCGTCCTTCGTCTCCGTGACCTCGAAGCCGAGGATCTCGCGGTGGTCCGCTCCGAAGAGCGCGAGCTTGCGCTGCCGGTAGAAGTCGATGAGATCGGGCATCTCGGCGGTGTGGGGCGCGGGCAACCTGCACGCGTGCTCCCTCAGCTCGCGAAGCCGGCCGCCCTCGTCGCCGCACTGCTCCAAGACCACGGCGTTCCACACCTGCGACGCCACCTCCAGGCTGGTCTGAGCGATCTCCAGCGTCAGCTGTTCCCTCGGCCCCATCCAGGGCTCGATGAACTCCCAGAGCACGCTCGACATGGGACGCGGCGGCGACGAACCGTCCGCCTGCGAGACCGCGTCGGGCGGGGCGGCTTCCGGCCCGGACGGCCCCGATCCCCCCCGGCCGGAACGCGTCCCGCGGCCTCGATCTCCTC
>JAUXCH010000636.1 GCA_030618975.1 Planctomycetia bacterium | reverse complement strand
CGTGGGGGACCCCGACGTGGGGGACCCCGACGTGGCAGGCCCCGATGCGGCCGATGCGGGGGGCCCCGGTCCAGACGGTCGGGACGAGGCGGGCGGGACCACGCGGTCGACCGCGACCGCCGCGGCGAGGCCGCGTCCCGGGAGGCCGCGCACGCGCCGGAAGCCTCGCTCGTCGGGCTGAGACGCGCCGTCATCCTGGGGGGGGGCGAGGGACGCCCGGAGGGGGGCGGCCCTCGGAGCGGGGCAGAACAGGAACAACCTCGTTGCTGGCAACGGGATACGCCGTCCGCTATGATCGCGCCAGCAGCCCGCGGACGGCTGGGATGCGGGGTTTCGTACCTTTTTGTCCCGGCAGGACGATGCGGGAGAAGGAGGCGGGATGGGACCGTTGGGCCGTCGGACGAGGGGGTGGACGTACGGGCGTCTGGGCGCGGCCACGATCGCTGTCCTGGCGATCCTGATTCCCGGCACCGGAGGGCAGGCCGTACGCGCCGAGGATGCGGACAGCCCCCCCGTCTGGAGCGTGCGCTCGGCCGGGCTCGAGGTTCGCGGGATGTCCTCGCTCCGCATCCACCCGAAGGTCCCGGAGATCCTGTGGGCCCACGTCCACGGCCTCGGCGTCGCCCGGTCGGCCGACGGCGGAATGCAGTGGGACGTGAAGCAACAGGGTATCGACGCCCGGCACGTCCCGGGACCGCTCGACCCCGTGGAGATCAGCCTCGATCCGCGGAACGAGAAGATCCTCTGGCTGGCCACGAAGGGGTACGTCTACAAGTCCGAGGATCAGGGAGAGAGCTGGCAGAACGTGTCCACGGGCGCGCTGGCATCGCGGTCCTGGGACCGGAGCCGCAGCACGATGGCGATCCGCGGGGTGGTCGTGGATCCCAGCAAGGGCCTGCACGTCCTCGCCGGAACGCGCACCGAGGGGACGTTCAGGGGCGGACTGTTCGAGTCCACGGACGGCGGCAAGACCTGGGAGCAGATCGCGGGGAACGACGTACAGAAGAGCGAGCTCGGGCACGACGCCTGGCCGATCGTGCTCGACCCGCGAACCGACAAGAACGTGGCGGTCGGCGGGTCCTACGGATTCTGGTTCAGCACCGAGCGTGGACGGAGGTTCAAGCGCGCGGACCCCGGCGCGATCGGCTTCCACGACGTCCGGGCCCTGACGGCGCTGTCGTCGCGCAGCAAGGACCTCTACCTTGCCGACGGGCGCGGCCTCTGGCACTCGCGGGACGGCGGCAAGCGGTGGGGCAAGAAGCCCATCCTCGGGGGGGACTGCGTCACGGTCGCCCGGGATCCGCAGAACCGCAAGCGGCTCTATGCCGTGTTGCGCGACCGTGGCGTCTTCGTGAGCGAGGACGCCAAGCACGTGAGGTGGGAGGAACTCGGACACGCCCAGCTCGACATCCACGAGATCCTCCGGAACCCGCGGGACAAGACGCGCCTGTACTTCGTCTCGCCGACCACCGGTCTCTACCTCTCGAAGGACGGCGGGGTGACGGTCGAACCGGTCCGGAACAACGCCGAGGCGTTCGTTCCCTCGATCACGGCCGTCGCCGTGCATCCCGTGGACCAGGACCGGGCCATGGCGCTGAGCGACCGTGGCGCGGTGTTCCTCTCCTCCGACCGGGGCGAGACCTGGAACGGCGCGGGACGCCTCGGCATGGTGCCCACCTTCCTGCTGGGGGATGCCGACACGTCCTCGATGTGGTGGGCCGCGGGCCGCCGGCTCGTGCGCAGTCCCGACAACGGCGCGACCTGGGAGGTGGTGTACGACCCTAAGGATCCGGAGGAGCGCGTCCTGGAGGTCAGGCGCCTCGCAGACGGTAGCCTGTGGCTGCTCCTCGAGCGGGCGCAGGTCGTCGTGCACAGCCAGGACGGTGGCGAGACCTGGAAGACCACCCGGCCGCCCCGAAAGTCGCCCGGCGCGTGGGCCACGTCCTTCGCCGTCGATCCGACGCGGCCCGATCACCTCCTCCTGGCCACGCGCAGCCTGACGCGCCTCTGGACGCCGAAGGACGCCCTCGGGGGACCGTGGGAGTCCTGGGACGGCGGCAAGACCTGGAAGCCGCTGCCCGAGGGGCTGTTCGACGACGGGAAGCCGCGTCGGAACTGGAACCGCGGCAGCCTCGCCGCGATCGACCCGTCGACCGGCCTGCTGTTCTACGCGGCGGAAGGACTGGGCCTGTTCGCGCGCCAGGCGGTCGATCCGACCACGAAGAAGCCCGACCCGTCGCCGACGTGGGTGGACATCAGTCCGCCGATCCCGGCCCTGAGGGTGAACGCCTTCCTGCTGAGGACGCTGGCCGACGACGGCGGCACCGAGCTGCTGGTCCAGGCGGAGGGCGAGAACGACACCCGCACCTTCGTCAAAGCGTCCACGAGCACCGTGCTCGAGCGCGTCACGGCGGGCCCGGCGCCCGACGACCCCGTGGCGCCGCTCTGGACGGACATCCCGGATCCTCCGGCGGGGCTCGCGTGGCTCGCCGCGGATCCGCACGTCCCCGGCCGTCTGCTGGGCGCGGATCGCGACGGCGGATCCGGCGTGCTGGTGTTCGGTGTCCCCGGTGCGCGGCCCGAAGGAACGACCGGAGAGGGCCCCGCACCGACGGAACCCGAGGCCGGAGCGCCTCCGCCGGATGGGCTCCTGGCCTTCACCGCGGGTGCCGACGGCCAGGTCCGGGTCTGGTCGCTCGCCGAGGGCAAGGTGTTGAGCGGGCTCCCGGGCAGCACGAAGGAGGTCCTCGCCCTCGCGCTGGCACCGGACGAGTCGGTTCTCGCCGTGGGCGGGGCCGATCAAGGCGTCTTCCTCTACTCGGGCGGGGACGGGACGAAGCTCGAGGGCGGCCTCGACCCCGCGAAGTCCGGGGGCATCGTGAACGGCCTGGCCTTCAGTCCGGACTCGAAGCACGTGTACGCCGCGCAACAGCAGTCGTGGTCCGTGCTGGAGATCGACGTCGAGTCCGGTGAGACGCGCGCGTTCGACGCCCACACGGCGGGCGTCACGTGCGTGGTCGCGCTGTCCGACGGCAAGCGAATCGTCTCCGGCAGCCGGGACCACACGATCCGGTGCTGGGATCTGGAGACGGCGACGACGCTGTGGAAGACGGACACCGGCGCCGAGGTCCTCTGCCTGGCCGTCTCGGCCGACGGCACGAGGCTCTTCGTCGGTGGCCGGGGCGCGTCCATCCACGCCTACGACACGGAGGCCGGAACCGAGCTGGGCGGCAGCGAGGTGCAGCGGTCCTACATCAGCTCCCTCGCCACCACGCCCGACGGGGCGCATCTCTACACGGCGGGCGACCGGGGCCTCGTGCCCGTGGACGCCCAGACGCTCGCGCCGATCAGCGAGCCCCTGATGGGTCCGACGAAGGCGGTGTTCTGCGTCGCCATCTCGCGGGACGGAGGGTGGATCGTCGGCGGGGATGCGGACAACGGACTCTGGCTGTGGCGTGCGGGTGAGCCGAAGCCGTGGTGGTTCAACACCGCGGCGCACGCAGGACCCGTGCACGCCATCGTCCTGACTCCGGACGTGAGCGGCGCGGAGGAGGAAGAGGGGGGCGGAGAAGGCGACGAGGAAGGCGAAGGCGGCGAGGAAGGCGAAGGCGGCTAGCTCGCGACCAGGACGACGAGCCGGCCGGGGACGACCAT
>JAUXCH010000581.1 GCA_030618975.1 Planctomycetia bacterium | reverse complement strand
CGCCCTGGACCGCCAGGTCGGGGTACTTGGCGGCCACGCCGATGACGTTGCGCACGGCCGGGTCGGCGTCGAAACCGAAGAGCAGGTCCGGGCTGCACAGGTGGAAGAAGTGCAGTGCGTGGCTCTGGAAGGTCTGGCCGTAGTGCATCAGGCGGCGCATCTTCTCGGCGGTGGGGGTGAGGTTCTCCCCGCCGACGATGAGGTCCACGGCCTTCGCGGCGCACAGGTGGTGACTGACCGGGCAGATGCCGCACAACCGCTGGACGGCGACGGGCATCTCCCAGAAGGGACGGCCCTGGATGAAGCGCTCGAACCCGCGGAACTCCACGATGTGGAGCCGCGCCTGATGCACCTCGCCGTTCTCGTCGAGCAGGATCGTGACCTTGCCGTGGCCCTCGACCCGCGTCACGGGCTCGATCACGATCTTCCTCATGCCGTTCGTCCTTCCGACCCCGTCCGTTGATCGGACCATCGTGTCGTCTCCAGCGATCGAGCTCAGTCGTACTTGATCAAGGCGTAGGGCAGATCGAGCGGCTTGCCGCCCAGGAGGGCGTTCAGCGCCTCCCAGAGCGTGTCCGCGGAAGGCGGGCAACCGGGCAGGTGGTAGTCGATCTTCACCACCTCGTGCGCCGGGTAGACCTGGTCGAGGAGGAGCGGGATCTCCTCGTCGTTCGGCACCTCGCCCGAGGGGTTGTGCACCGACGGTCCGTGGACGTAGGCCTCCTCCAGGCACTCCTTCAGGGGCACCATGTTGCGGAGCGCCGGGAGACCGCCGGTCGTGGCGCAGTCTCCGACCGAGACGAGGACGTCGCAGTTCCTGCGGAACTCCCGCAGCACCTCGACGTTCTCCTCGTTCGCGCAGCCTCCCTCGATGAGGCCGACCGCGCAGCGCCTACTGATGTGCTTGATGTCGTCGAGGGGGGACCGGTCGAAGTCGACGATCTCCGCCAGCTGCAGGATGCGCTCGTCGATGTCGAGCAGCGACATGTGGCAGCCGAAGCAGCCGCAGAGCGACGTGGTGGCGATGCGGGGCTTGGCCATGTCAGTTCCCCTTCCCAGCGCTGCCAGCCTCGATATCGGAGCCGATGGGTTCGTGGTCGTAGAGACGTTTCCCCACGGGCACGGCGTAGCCGACGCGCTTCCTCAACAGGGCGCCGACCGGGCAGGCATCGACGGCCGCGTCGCTCACGTCGGCGTCGGAGTCCGCCAGGCGTGTTCCGGTGCGGACGGTGACCCGCTTGTGGGGACCGCGTTCGACGAAGTCGAAGACCTGCTTGCCGTCCACGTCACGGGAGGTGCGGACGCACCGTCCGCAGAGAATGCACCGGTTGTGGTCGATGAGGATGTCGGGATGCGAGGCGTCGATTTCCCGCTTCGGAAACAGGAAGGGGAAGCGGGGGACCGTGATGCCCAGGCGGTAGGCCATGGCCTGCAGCTCGCAGTTCCCGCTCTTCTCGCAGAACATGCAGAAGTGGTTGCCCTCGACGAACATCATCTCGACGAGGGTCTTCCGGTAGTCCTGCAGCGCTGCCGTGTCGTTCTGGACGATCATGTTCGGCACGATCGGCTGCGTGCAGGCGGAGCAGGGCCGCCCGTTGGCGGTCACCGTGCAGACGCGGCAGCTTCCGAAGGGCTCGAGGCCGGGCTGGTGGCAGAGGCGCGGGATGTAGATCCCGGCCTCGTCGGCGGCCTCGATGATCTTCTGGCCGGGCCGTCCCTCGACCTCCACCCCGTCGATGGTGAACGTCACCTTGTCCGACATGGCATCCTCTTCCTTCACGCTAGGTGCCCTCACGTTGGGTGGTGGTCTCGGTGTCGGCGTGTGCGTGGGCGTGAGCCGACGTACGGCCCGACAGTTCCTCCGCCAGGGCTACGGCCTCCCCGAGATCGAAGGACCGACAGTACCCGTCGGGATCCTCGGCTACGCGACTCTCGTAGAGGCCGGGAAAGCTCTCGAGGGTCGTGAGCACGGGGTTCGGCGAGGTCTGGCCCAGCCCGCAACGGCTCATCGCCTTCATCGCCTTTCCCAAAGCCTGGAACTGCTCCAGGTCCTCCGGGTCGGCGCGACCGGCCATGACCCGCTCGATCCCTTCCCGTAGCAGCACGTTGCCGACGCGACAGGGAGTGCAGTATCCGCAGCTCTCCTCCTCGAAGAACCCGAGGAAGGCGTGGACTACGGAGAGGAGGTCCCGACCCGGCCCGAACACCATGATCGAGCCGCCCGTCGACAGGTCGTCGAAGCAGATCTGACCGTCGAAACGCTCCGGGCCGACCATGCGGCCCGACGGCCCGCCCACCTGGACGGCGATCGCATCCTCGCCGTCGCAGAGTCCGAGCACCTCCTTGAGCGTCGTGCCGAACGGCACCTCGAAGACGCCCG
This sequence comes from Planctomycetia bacterium, assembly GCA_030618975.1. GTDB lineage: Bacteria > Planctomycetota > PLA2 > PLA2 > JAEUHO01 > JAUXCH01. The sequence goes on along the minus strand of JAUXCH010000581.1, from coordinate 1,542 downwards.
GACTACGGCAGTCGCCCGAGATGCTCAGGAGCTTGGTGCCGGAGCTCTGTTGCGTTCCGTGTTGGTTGAAGGCCGCGGCCCCCTCCTCCAGGATCTTCGTCACGCAGCAGAGGGTCTCGACGTTGTTGACGCTGGTCGGCCGGCCGAGATACCCGTGCTGGGCGGGAAACGGAGGCCTGTTCTTCGGGTCTCCGCGCGTCCCCTCGCACGAGGAGATGAGCGCGGTTTCCTCGCCACAGACGTAGGCGCCGGCACCCATCTGGATCCGGATGTCGAAGTGCCCCTTTCCCATGCCCCAGACGTCCTTGCCGAGCAGGCCGTCCCGCCGGCGGCGCTCGAGGACGTCCTCCAGGAAGGCCTTCAGGTACGTGTACTCGGCCCGGAGGTAGAGAATGCCGTCGTCCGCGCCGATCGCGTATCCGGCGATCGTCATGCCCGCGAAGACGCGGTCGGGGAACTCCGTGAGCAGGACCCGGTCCTTGAAGGTCCCGGGCTCCCCCTCGTCGGCGTTGCAGATCACGATCTTGTCGTCCCGCTCGGCCGCGCGGGTGAACTCCCACTTCATGCCGCAGGGGAACCCCGCGCCGCCTCGGCCGCGGAGCCGGGCCGTCTTGACTTCGCGGATGACCTCCTGCGGCGAGATCGAGAGGGCCTTGCGCAGGGCCTCGCCCCGGTTGACGGGACTCAGCACCACCATTCCGTCCGTCTGGATGTGGTTGCGGACCATCGACCGGACGAGTTCGTGGGAGTTGTTGCCGCGGCCGTAGGTGCGAACGAGCTGGCGGGGATCCATGTGCTCCCTGAGCTCGCGCACGATCTCGCGCACCCGGTCGCTGTTCATTCGCGTCACGACCACGTCATTCACGAGCGCGGCCGGCGCCTGGTCGCTCATGCCGATGCAGGCGGTCCGCTCCAGCGTGATGTTGCCGTCGGGTGTCGTCTCGCCGAGTTGGATGCCGAGCTCTTCGCAGAACGCATCCCGTATGCGCGCGTAGCCGTGCATGCGGTCGATGACGTCGTCGCAGAGACGGATCACGACCCGCCCCTTCTTCTCCTTCGACAGGAACGCGTAGAACGAGACGAGGCTCTCGACGGTCACGCGCGGGATCTCCAGCTCCCGTGCGATCACGTCCATCGCCTCGTCCGACACGCAGCGGTACTTCACCTGAACCGCGTGCGCGACGTCGAGCAGTCGTGTCGGGTCGTGGTCGAGCTTCTTGCAGATCTTCTTGACGGCAGTTTCGAGAAGCGTGCTCATGAGAGTGATTCCCGATCGCTTTCCGCGACGTTCGTGGTTCGCGAAGAAACACCCGATTCGACCGTTTCCACGCCGGGGGGGCGAAGACTGGGGCGTACAGCGGGGACCGTGAGGGGTGCCTCCGAAGAGAGACCTCCGAGCGCAGGATCCAAGTGCGACACTACGACTCCCCGCCGGTGCCCCAAGAGTTTTCGGGGACGAGAGTACCCAATTCCCGGGTGCGAGACACCCCTCTTCGGAGAACGTGTTCGAGCCGCGGCGACGGCGGCCTGCCCGAGTGCGAT
>JAUXCH010000451.1 GCA_030618975.1 Planctomycetia bacterium | reverse complement strand
TCCAGGCCTCTTCAGCAATGGGGGCTCCGGGGGGCATCGCCCCCCCGGACATTGCCGCGGGGCATGTCACCGCGCCCTTCGTATGCGCGCCCGAAGGGCGCAAGTACGAAGGGTGGGGTGACTGAGGGGAATTGAACCCCCGACCTCCGGAACCACAATCCGGCGCTCTAACCAACTGAGCTACAGTCACCACGTGGGGCCGCGGCCCGAGAGTATGGGGCCGTGGTGGGGGAGGTCAACCGGAAGAACGTCCGGCCCCGGACTCTTCGGCCTCGGACGACCCGTCCTCGGCGTCCATCTCACCCCGCTCCTCGGCGAGCTTGTGGAAGATCGTCTCGAGGCGCTGGGCGTTCTGGAGGGTCGGGTCGAACTCGAACGTGAGGCGGGGCGTGAGTCGGATGCCCAGTGCGTCGCCCACGCGTCGCTGGACCAGCGGCTGGATGCCCAGCACGGCCGCCTCGGTCTTCACGCGGCCCCGCTCCGTGTCGAGGCTGGACCAGAACACCCGGGCGCTCGACAGGTCGGAGGTCAGCTTCACGCGCGTGATCGAGATCATGTCGAGGAGCGGATTGCGCGCCTCGCGCTGGATCGTCTCGGCCGCGACCTCGAGGATCAGTTGCTGCAGACGGAGGATGCGGCGCTCGTTGGCCATGGCTGCGCCTCCCGGCTTGTTCCGTGTCCGCCCACACGCTAGTCGAGCGTGCGGCGGACCTCCTCGACCACGAAGGCCTCCAACTCGTCCCCTTGCTCGAACTCGTCCCACCCCTCGAGCCGGATGCCGCACTCGAAGCCTTCCTTCACCTCGCGGACCTCGTCCTTCTCGCGGCGGAGGCTGGCCATCTTCGCGGTGTGCACCACGTCGGTGCCGCGCTTCACGCGAATGCGCGCGTCGCGGCGGACGATGCCATCCCGGATGCGGCAGCCCGCAATCGTGCCGAGACGGCTGGACGTGAAGAGCTGCAGGATCTCGGCGTGGCCCAGGACGACCTCGCGCTCTTCCGGGGCGAGCTTGCCTTCGAGGGCGGCGCGGATGTCCTTCTCGATGTCGTAGATCACGCGGTAGAGGCGGATCTCGACACCCGTCCTCTTCGCACGGTCGCGCGCGCGGTCGTCCACGTTGACGTCGAATCCGATGATCCAGGCGTCGGAGGCGTTCGCGAGGATGACGTCGGAGTCGTTGACCCCGCCCACGGCGCTGTGGATGACCTTGACCCGGACCTCTTCGGTGCCCATCCGGGAGAGGAGGCCCTTGATGGGCTCGAGGGAGCCCTTCACATCGGCCTTGAGGACGACGTTGAGCTCCTGGACCTTGCCCTCGCTGATCGCACCCAGGAGGGATTCGATCGTGGTCGGCTTGGAGTGGGCCGCGAGCTCGCGTTCGCGCGACCTGGACCGCCTGACCTCGGCGATGTTGCGGGCCTTGTTCGTCTCTTCGACGACGTAGAACTTGCTGCCTGCCTCGGGGGGCTGGTCGAGGCCGATGATCTCGACCGGGTCGCCCGGGAGGCCCTCGTCGACCTGCTTGCCCTGGTAGTCGAACATCGCGCGAACGGAGCCCCAGGACTCGCCGGCCAGGACCGGGTCGCCACGGCGGAGCGTTCCGTTCTGGACGAGGACCGTGGCCACGACACCCCGCTGGGGGCTGTTCTCGCTCTCGACGACCGTGCCTTCGGCGGGGCGCATGGGGTTGGCCTGGAAGCGCTCGACCTCGACCTCGGCCATCAGCGCCAGGTGTTCGAGCAGCTCCGGGACGCCCTCGCCGGTGATGCCGGAGACGTCGAACGCGGAGACGTCGCCGCCGTAGCCTTCGACGTATACCTCGTGTTCGGCGAGCTGCTGGCGGACGCGCGTGGGTTGGGCGTTGTCCTTGTCGACCTTCGTGATGGCAACGACCATCGGCGCACCGGCCGCCTTCACGTGGCTGATCGACTCGATGGTCTGGGGCATCACGCCGTCGTCGGCCGCGACGATCAGGATGACGACGTCGGTGAACTGGGCGCCACGCGCACGCATCTCGGTGAACGCCTCGTGGCCGGGCGTGTCGATGAACGTCACCTTGCGGCCGTCCGGCAGGTTGACCTGGCTCGCGCTGATGTGCTGCGTGATGCCGCCGGCCTCGTGGGACGCGACATCGGAGGCGCGGATCTTGTCGAGCAGGGTCGTCTTGCCGTGGTCGACGTGGCCGAGGATCGTGACGACGGGCGGGCGGGCCCGAAGATCGTTCGGGTCGTCCTTCTGCTCGACGCGCGAGAGAAGGATGTCCTCGGCGGTCTCCTTCTTCACGAACGTGAGGTCGAGCTCGAACTCGAGGGCGAGGATCTCGAGGGTGTCCTGGTCGAGCATGGTGTTGACGTTGAGCATCATGCCGTGGTTCTTGAACAGGATCTTGAGGATCTCGGCCGCCTTGTAGCCCGACAGCTCGCCGAACTTCTTCACGCTGACCGGCGGCTCGACGTCGAACTTCGTCGGGCGCGGGCGTGCCGGCTCATGACTCCGCTTGCGGCTACGGCGCCGCATGTGGAAAGTTTCCTTCCCACGCTTGCCGCGGAATCGCTCGGGGACCGTGCTTCGACGGTGGCTGTCGCGGCGGACGCCCGGTGCGCGGTCCGACTGCGGGATCGTCGGGTTGAGGTTGCGGACCTCGTCCGACTTGCCGCGCGTCCGGGGAGGCGTGGTCACGCCGGGGATGCCGCCTCGCGGCGCCTCCTTGATGAGGCGCCCTGCCCGCGGGTCGAGGGTCGGTACGAGGTCGAGCGGCTTCGGCGCCAGGCCCGCCGGGCGTTGTCGTCCTGCGTCCTGACCGGCATCCCCCTGCACGGCTGGTTCCACCACGGATGTCGAGGCGTCGCCCGGCACGCTCTCCTCTGCGGAGGCCGCGATCGGAGTCGCCGCAGCCGTATCCGGCTGCTCGACGGCAGGTTGCTCGACGTCCGGCGGCTCGACGTGCCGCTCCGGCGTCTCGGCAACCGTCTCCGCGGCCGCGTCACCCTCGGCCAGCGCCTGATCGGCCAGCGCCGGGTCGGCAGAAGCGGAGGTCTCTTCGGCTTCGGCGGGCGCCTCGGTCCCGGCGATCTCGGTCTCGGCAGTCTCGGTCTCGCCTGCCTCGATAGTGGCTGTCCCGGCTGTCCCGGCTGTCCCGGCGACCTCGGCCTCGTCCGTCGCCGGAGGCTCCTCTTCGAGCACCGCCGTCGAGACGGCGGGCTCGGAGACGGCGGGCTCGGCGGCCGGGCGCAGCTGGGCGTGCACGACCCGGATCCGCTCCTCGAGCGTATCCGGTATGACTACCATCTGGTTGCCGACCGACAGGCCGGCCTCTGCCAGCTCGTGGATGAAGTCGCGCGGCGGGACGCCGAGCTCGAGTGCGATGTGGTAGAAGCGCTTCGACAAGGTGTACCGATTCCTTTGACACGCCTTCAAGGCATGAACCGGGCATAGTACCGGAGCCTGGGCTCTCTGTCCTAGAAGGGTTCGGGGCAGGTTCGGGCCCCCGCGGCCGATGACTCGGGGCGTCTCGGGAGCGTGCCTATCCGGCGCTCGCGGGCTTCTCCTCGCCCTCGGGCGCCTCCTCCGGCTCTCCTTGCGCCTCCTCGACGGGCTCGGGGGGCGCCTCCTCGACGGGCTCGGGGGGCACCTCCTCGACGGGTTCGGGGGGCGCCCCCTCGACGGGCTCGGGGGCAGCACTTGCCTCCGCCGCGGGAGGAGGGTCGGTTTCCGCGCTCGCGTCGGCGGGCGTCTCGGCGGGCGTCTCGGCGGGCGCCTCGGCGGGCGCCTCGGTCGGCGTGTCGGCGGGCGCCTCGGTCGGCGTGTCGGCGGGCGCCTCGGTCGGCGTGTCGGCAGACGTCTCGGCGCTCTCCGTGACCTCCTCTTCCGGCAGCGGCTCGCCGGAGATGTTGATCTCCCATCCCGCGAGGCGGGAGGCGAGGCGGACGTTGGCGCCGCGGCGGCCGATGGCGAGCGAGAGCTGGTCCTCGTCGACGAGGACGTCGGCGGTGCGGGTGTCCCAGTTGAGCGTGATCGAGTTGATCTGCGCGGGCTTCAGCGCCGTCGAGATCATCACCTCGGGCTGCTCCTCCCACTTGAGGATGTCGACCTTCTCGCCGTTCAGCTCGTCGATGATGTTGCGGATGCGGCTTCCGCGGACGCCCACGCACGCGCCGATGGGGTCGACCTTCCGGTCGAGGGACTCCACCGCGAGCTTCGTCTTGTAGCCCGCTTCGCGCTCGATCGCCTTGACCGCGATGACGCCGTCGCTGATCTCCGGCACCTCGAGGGCAAAGAGCTTCTGGACGAACTCCGGGCGGCTCCGTGAGAGCACGATCCGCACGCGCTGGCCCTGGGGCCGAACCTCGAAGAGGTAGGCGCGCAGACGGTCACCGACCTTGAAGGTCTCGCCGCGGATCTGCTCGGAACGGGGGACGATGCCCTCCACGCGTCCCATGTTCACGATGAGGTTGCCGGATTCGATGCGCTGGATGGAGCCGGTGACGATCGATCCGAGGCGGCGGTTGTACTCCTCGAGGTTCTTGTCCCGCTCCGCTTCACGGATGCGCTGGCTCATGACCTGGCGCGCGGTCTGGGCCGCAATGCGACCGAAAGCCATGGTCTCGGCCTTGCCGTTGACCAGGCACTTGATGTCCCCCGTCCGGCGGTCGAGTTGGACCTCGATCACGGAGTCCTCGCCGAAGCGCTTCCGTGCCGCCGTGAGGAGGCCCTGTTCGATGGCCGTGAAGACGATTTCCTTGTCGATGCCGCGTTCGCGGTGGACGGCGTCGGCGAAGCGGATGATGTCGGCGGGATCCATGGCGGTGCTCGGGGGGGCTTGGGGAGGTGGAAAGAGCAGTGAC
>JAUXCH010000697.1 GCA_030618975.1 Planctomycetia bacterium | reverse complement strand
TGCCCGGCATTGGCGTACTGGGTGGACCGGTTGGAGGGATCGAGCACGACGCAAAGGAACGTGACGAACTGCCCCGCGTGGCGTGTGCCCCGCCAGCCGGTTCACCCCGGTGAGGGTGGCGCCGACGTCGGCCTGGTAGAGCGCGTCGTAGCGAACGTCGGAGAGAACCCGCGTGCTGAAAGCGCCCCCCGGCCCGCCCTTGCCTTGGCCGAGGCCCCACGGCTTCCTACTCCCGGGCGACAACCAGGCTGACACAGGGGGGCACTACGTCCTCCCTCGTGCCGGGAGGATTCCACAGCCGTCCGACAGTCAACCTCCAACCGGGGCGGGGTACGCGGCGTTTCGAAAGCGGCTCCGAGGCACGCGGGGCGAGCGTCCCCGTGCACCGTTCACGTCCTTGCCTGTAGGATGGGCGCGCCCGACCCGCGGGAGCACCCATGACCGATCTCCGCGTTTGCCGCGCCGGTCTGCACGGCGGGGTCGTCCGTAGGGCAGCATTCGTCGTCCCGCTCATCCTCGTCGCTCTGTTGCTCCAGGTCGGCTGTGGCGCCGGGGACGGTTCACCTCGCAAGGCCCCCGGGCACATCGAGCTTCCGGTCGTCGGGACCCTGGGCCGGGCACCGGCCGGCCCCGGCACGATCGTCGTCGACGTCGACGGGGACGGCCGCATCTCGGTGGACGGCGAGGGGCCGCTGAGCCTGATCGGCCTTCGCGACGAACTGCAGCGACGCACGGCCAATCCCCGGTGGCGCGAGCCCGACCGGTCGAGCCTGAAGATCCTCCTCGTGAACGCCGACGCGTCGCTGCCCTGGCCCGTGGCCGTGTGGGTCATGCAGGTGGCCGCGGGGCCGACCATCGGGCTCTACCGTGTCTTCTTCGGTGCCCGCGCACGCGCCTCCGGCGAGGTGGGCGCCCTGGGGTGGGCGCTCCCGAAGGACATGTCGTGCGGCAGCATGACCCCCAGTCCCGAGCACGTGGGGCTCAGCGTGAGACTCTCGACGCACGACGGACCCGCGTCGGAGCCCGAAGACCTGCTGGCTCCGTTGCGGAAGGCGGCCGGCGAGCACCCCGTTCGAAACGTCAAGCTCGACCTGGTGGTGCTGCGGGGCAAGAGCGGTCCCGTGTCCACGGGGTTCGTCGTCCGGGTGGCCGCCGTGGCTCTCGCCGCAGGGGTGCGGTGGCTCTTCATGGAAGGCGCGCCTCCCCCGTTTCCGGTCGCCGATGCAGACGACGTGGACGCGCTGCTCCGGCGCGTCGCCGAGCTCAAGGCGAAGACGGGGTATCCGACCCTCCGCGTGGGCAAGGAGACGCTCGGCGCACTGCCCTCGTACGAGCCCGTCCCCGTGGCGCGCGGCCGACTGGACCACCTCTACGGGTCGCGCGTCGAGAAGACGGAACCGAAGCCCCCCTCCGACGAGGAACCGACGATCCGCGATCCGGGCGGGACGGAGGATCCCGACGAGGTGGAGTTCGCGGGATACCCCCACTTCTCGTTCCTGGCTGATCTCCAAGCCAGGGTCGGGGCCTTTCCCGCGCGGGAGCGGTCGGAGAGCAAGAGACGGACGGGCCTCGTGGAAGTGGGGCTGTCGTGGCTCGCCGCGCACCAGTCGCCGAACGGGGGCTGGGAGGCGGCGGGCTTCGGCCGCTGGTGCGCCGGAAAGGAAACCGTCGAGGGGGACTGGCCCGGCGGTCGGGGACGCGCGCACCACGACGCCGGCGTCACCGGGCTTGCCGTCTCGGCCTTCCTCGGGGCGGGCTACACGAATCGCGGCCGACACCCGTACGCGAAGACCGTCTCGAAGGGGCTCCGCTACCTGAAGAACGTGCAGGACGCCGAAGGCTGCTTCGGCCCCCGCACCCACCCCCGCTTCGTCTACGACCACGCGGCCGCCGCGCTGGCCATGATCGAGGCCTACGGCATGACCGGGAGCCCGATCTTCAAGGGCTCCGCGCAGAAGGCGCTGGACTTCGTCCTGCTCTGCAAGAACCCGGGATCCGTGTGGCGCTACGGAGTGAAGCCCGGTGACGACGACACCTCCGTCACGGCCTGGATGGCGATGCCGCTGATCGCCGCGCGCTGGATCAACCAGGATGCGGAGGCTCATGGGCGCCCCGCGCCGCTGCGCTTCGAGACGGACGCGTTTGCCGCGGTGCTCACGTGGTTGGACCGGATGACGGATCCGGAGACGGGTCGCACCGGGTACCAGACGCGCGGCAGCGGGCCGGACCGACCCGCCGATCTCCTCGGCGTGTTCCCCCGCGAGTCGTCGGAGTCGACGACGGCCGCCGGCGTCCTGCTTCGCGTGCTCCTCTCGGGTGTCTCGGATCCAGGCGATGCGGACCAGGCCGGCGTCGCGCGGCTCGAAGCCTCGCCTCCCCGGTGGGATCCGGACGCCGGGACGATCGACCACGTCTACTGGTACTTCGGCGCGCTCGCGGCGCACCAGGCGGGCGGCGATCTCTGGAACGTCTGGAACGCGTCGCTGGGCGAGGTCGTCCGCGGCAGCCAACGCCTGGACACGGACCCGTGCCGCTACATGGGGTCCTGGGACCCGATCGGCCCTTGGGGCCGCGAAGGCGGACGCGTGGCCTCCACCGCGCTCATGACGATGACGCTCGAGGTCACCTATCGCTACCCTCGCACCTTCGGGCTGCGCTGAGCAGCCACCGACCTCCGCGGTTCCCGCTGGCGACAGCGACGCAGGCAAAGGACGACTGGCGCATGACCCGGGCCAGGCTCGTCCGACTCGTCGAGCGACTGACATCCCTTCAGGGACTCCAGAGTCCTACCTGGATGAGGTGCGCTTCTTCTCCGAGCTACGCCTCACGACATTCGGCACCTTCTGTTCGAGCTCTCGACACCCCCAGGCACTCCGTGACGCGGCGCCGCGTCACGGGGTGGAAGAGCCAGGTGCCTACGTTTCCGTTCGCCGGGGAGAGGGAGGCCGCGAAGGCCACGTCGTGGAGCGAGCCGTCCCAGGCGGTCTCCACGAGTGCGTCGAGGCGGCCGAGTTCCCGGGCCAACTCTTCGTAGACCGCGGCGTACACCGGGGGCACGCGGCTGTCCGGCGGTGACGGGGAAGGATCGGGAGCGGGTCCGCCGGCTCCGCAGGACGCGAGCAGTAGCGGCAGGAAGAGCAGGGTCGGGACCCCGGGGTGCGCATGGACGTCTCCGCGGTCAGGGTGTCGT
>JAUXCH010000264.1 GCA_030618975.1 Planctomycetia bacterium | reverse complement strand
TGGGTGGGTGGGAAGAAGACGTGTGGGAGAGGAAGGCCGGGACGTGCCGGGCCCTATCGGGAACAGCCCGGCGTGTGGAGCCGGAACCCGCTGCCGGAGCGCTTCAGCCTTCCGAAGAGACCGACCGCGTTGCCGCGCACGACGGCGCCGAACCCGTGCCGGTCGCGGACGCAGTCGATGGCGTGGTCGAGCGACGCGGCGGATCGAAGGGGAACCGGCGCCTCCGGCGGTCTCGGCGCGCCTTCCTGGGGCCTCCTCGCAAACGGAAGCTCGAGCTGACGGTCGGTCACCTCGACGAGGTCGTGGAGCACCACGCCCACGAGGCGGAGGCGCACCCGCCGGTCGTAGCGACGGCGCCACAGGTCGCGGGCGACCTCGAGGATCTCGGCGTCGTCGTCGGTCGGACGAGACAGGCGGCGGCGCGTCTCCACGGTCTGGAAGTCCGCGTAGCGGAGCCGGATGCCGACCGAACGGGCGAGGCTTCCCGCCTTGCGGAGCGACCGGGTGGCGCGCTGGCCCAGGTACGAGATCATCCCGTCGATGAACTGTTCGTCGGCGGTGTCCTGTGCGAAGGAGGTCTCGCGGGAGATCGAGCGGGTCTTCGACACCGTCTCGCCGACGGGCGCTTCGTCCTCGCTGCTCTCGAGGCCGCGTGCGCGCCGGGAGAGGGTCCGGCCGACCCGTCCGAAGGTCTCCTCGAGCACATCCTCGGACACCGCGGCCAGGTCGCCCACGGTATGGAGGTTGAACCGGGCCAGGTCGCGGCGCATGCGCGGTCCCACGCCGGGCAGGTGCTCGAGGGGCAGGGCGTCGAGGAAGGCGCGCTCCTCGCCACGGGTGACCTCCAGCACGCCGTCGGGCTTGGCCAGGGAGGCCGCGATCTTGGCCACTGCGCGCGTGGCGCCGATGCCGATGGAGATGGCGAGCCCCGTCTCCTCGGCGACGGCGCGGTGGATCTTCGTGGCGGCGTCGCGCCACGACCGGTGATGGCGCTCGCAGCCCGTGAGGTCGAGGTAGGCCTCGTCGAGGGAGACGGCCTCCACCTGGGGGCTGAAGCGGTGGAGGATCTCCATGACCTTCTTCGACGCCGCGCCGTAGGACGCGTGGTCGCCGTGGAGGAAGACGGTGTCCCGGGGGAGGAGGGCGGCGGCTTGGAACAGGGGCATGCCGGCGTGCACGCCGTAGGCGCGGGCCTCGTAGGAGGCGCAGGCCACGACGCCGCGCTCGCCGGGATGCCCGCCGACGATCACGGGGCGTCCGACGAGCGACGGATCGCGCACGCGTTCTACGGAGACGTAGAAGGTATCGAGGTCGACGAGCAGGATGTCGCGACCCGGGGCCCGCAACACGCCGATGCGCCGCCCCTTTGCCTCCCGGCGGGATCGCCCCCCTGTTTGACGGCGGGGACCGCGCGAGGTGGGTTGCGTCCGGGGGGAGAGGGCGGGGTTCGGGTTCGTCGACGGGCGGAGCAGGGTGGGGGATGTGGACATGGCGACGCGCGCGGCCGGGGCCGGCCTCCGAGCGATCCTTCTCGCCTGCGTTCGACGATATACGAACAAGATGCGAACGTCAAGGGGATTCCGGGTGCCGGGCGCTCCGCCGGGCGGGAGCGACCCAGGCGCTCCTCATCCGGAAGGCCCGGGAGACTCCGGACTTCGGCCCCGCTCAGTGCGCCAGGGGGTCCCTTCTTAGCGTGCCGCGGGGTCCCTTGTCAGGATGCCGCCGCCACCTCAGATGCGCCCTGGCGTGTGCCCCGCTCCTCCGGCTCGGCCGTCGGCGGCGGAGACGGCGCCGGCCCCCGAAGGGTCAGTTCAGCTGCGCAGGATCGCCGACAGGGAAGTCCACGGCGATCTTGCAGGCCTGGAACGTATCGCCCTCGTCCCAACTCAGGTCGAAGGTGAAGTGGATCTCGCCACGCTCGTCGTGGACGTCCAGGCCCAGAAGCAGGACGTCGTCGCTTTCCGGCGGCACGGCGCGCCGGGCGCGACACAGCGTGCGGACCAGGTCCGGCAGGTCGCCGCCCGGAGCGCTGAAAACGGACGGGTCGAGGTTTCGTCCGCCGGCGTTCCAAACGAACTCGGCGACCCGCATGTTCACGTCCTTCTCCCAGCACAGGAACTCCTGTTGCAGGGAGAGGAGGGCGTACTCGACGACCGCGTCGGTCGCGGCCTGGATGGCGTGCGCGGTGGGGATTGTCTGGCTCATACCCTGATACCGCGCGAGAGGGGCGGGTGGTCACATCGGAAACGCTGCATTCCAGCGGGGACAGGCGACGCCGCAAGGCGTTGGCATGTCGTGTCCCCCGTGGATCGGCGCCTGCGCCCCGCAGGATCTGGGTGGTTTCGCGGTCTCCCGGTCCCTCCGGGCTCACCGTCGTTTCACGAGACCCTGCTTGCCTGGAACCGCGCCGGGCCCGTTCGACTCGCCTGCGGCTCGCTCAGGGCAGGTTCCCGGTCGACGCCTCGCAGCGGTGTCGAGGCTTCGGGGTCAGGACGTCAGGGGTTGCGACGTTCACGCTTTCCGTCGTGTTCACGCACACATGAACACACCCATTTCCGTGAACACCACGATTCCCAGAGGTGCTTCCCTCGGGCGGGCCCTCCGGCTGAGACTTCAGGAGATCCTCGCGCAAGTCGACTGGCTCTCCGAGCTTCCGAGTTCAGGGCGAGCCCGCGCAGAGGGGGCGCAACGTTCTTTCTGCAAGTTCCCCCCGATGCCGGAAGGAAGAGGGCCCCGGCGACCCGCGCACCGTGGCAATCGCCGCGCAACGGCCGCGCGCGTCCCCGCATGAGGGGAACGGGGCGGGGCAACCATCCGAGTTCCGGTGCCCGGTCGAGTTCCGGCTCCGCCCGGCCGGACGATCGAGTCATGGACCCGTCGATGAGCAGGTAGCGGTCCGCGAGCCGGCAGGGGTTCTCACGACCGCCGCAACGGATCGGCCCGTTGGCCGTCTCGACGGTGAAGCGGCCGTGGAACCGCGAAAGGCGCGGAATTTCACCTGACCCCGAGGACCCCGAGGACCCCGAGGAGTTGCCTGCGTCCTTGCGGTCGTTGCGCGGATCGTCTCCAATGCACGGCACGTGGCGCTTGTGCGGTGTGAGTCCTGTGGTCGGGAGGCGGACGTTCCCAGGCGGAGCGCCACGCTGCGCTGTGCCCACTGCGGTGCGTGGATCCACGTTCTCCCCTGGCGCCGGCTGTGGGCGAGCGAGGACCTCGAGGCCCGGATTCGCGCCGATCAGGACCTGCCCACCGACCTGAAGCTGCAGCTCGAGGAGCTCATCGCACTGCGGGCGGAGGCGCTCCGGACGAAGCTGGAAGCGGCGGCCCCGAAGGCCAGGGCGGGGGCGCTCGACGCCCCGGGTGGCGAACCGCTGACCGAAGCGCCTCCTCCGAGCGAGGAGCTCGAGCGTCCGGTCGCCGGGTCGCCCGTCGCCGCGACGCCGCGGAAGACACGCGCATCCGAAGCCCCCGCTCGTGAGCGGGTGGACGGGCGCCCGAAGAAGAAGGCGGTCAAGAGGCGCCGCGGCCCCACGGTCTGGGAGCGGCTCGGCCCTGCGTTCGCCGAGAACCTGGGCTTCGGGCTTGCGGCCTTCCTGATCCTCGCGGGCGCCGTCTACTTCACGACCACCGCCTGGACGACGATGTCCGGCGCCCAGCGCCTCCTCGTCGTCGTGGGGGGGCTCGTCCTGCTCGGAGGCGTGCTCTACGCCGCCGCGCGCCTGCTCAACCGCGCGGGAACCCTGCCGGAGGTCGAGCGGACCCTCCTGTTGATCGTCGCCTTCCTCGTGCCGATCGCGGCGATTCCGGCGGGCAACCTCTTCGACCTCTCGACGTGGCGGGCGCTGCTGGCGACCGCCGTGGTGCTGGTGCCGGGTTGGTACGTCACGCGGCGCCTGGCTCGCGGGCTGGATCCGGTGCTCTCGCCGTTCCTCCCGTCGGCCTACGTCCTGCTCACCTTGCTCGTCCTCGCCGGCGGGCCGCTGGGCCGGAGTGCGCCCGTCCTCGGTGCGCTCGGCGCGTCGGTGCTCCTGCTCGTCGTCGTGGTGATCTACGCGCGGCGCGTCGTCCCGCGCCTCGAGGCGGGGCGCTGGGCCGCGCTCTGGCCGGCGATCCTCTTCGCCTTCGCGGTCGCCGTCTCGGCGGGTTACATGGCGGTCGCGGGTCACATGGCGGACGACAGCCACACCCCGGTCCCCTACGGGACCCTGCTCGCAACCGTCGGCATCGTGGTGGCGGCGCTGGGCGCGGCCCTCGTCACCCTCGAGCCCGCGCTCTACGCCCGGCGGTTCTTCGGTCGCCGGCGCCCCGCCGTCGTCCTCGTCGTCGCCCTGGCGCTCGGCATCACGGGCACCTTGATGGCCGTGGGCGACGACGTCGGCCTCCTCGTGGCGTCGGTGCTCGGGGCCTACGCCTGCCTGCGAGGCGGCCTGGCGCTTCCCGTGCCGTGGTTCGCGCTTCCCGGGCTCGCGCTCTCGGCCCTGGCCTACCTGAAGTCGCCCGCTCCGGTGAAGGCCACCGCGCTCTACCTCCGCGACCAGGCCGCCGACGCGCTCGGCTACGCCGACCGGCCCATGCCGCTCGCGTGGTACGGGCTCACGTTCCTGCCCTACGTCTTCGCCTGCGCCTGGGTGGGGTGGGCCTTCCTCCAGCGAGGCCGGCCGGCCAAGGCCCGCGTCTTCTTCGCCTGGTCCTTCCTGGCGGCCCTGGGACTCTCGGCGCTGGCGCTCTTCGCGAGCGGCGACCCGCCCTTCAGCGACCTCCGCGCGCCCGCCGCCGTGTTCGTGGCGCAGGGCGGTCTGCTGCTGGGGATCGGCATCGCGCTGCGCCACCGGTGGTTCACGCTGACCGGTACCCTCGGCATCTTCGCCGGTGCGGCGTGCGCACTGCTCTACCTCGAACCCCGTGCCTCCGTCGCCGTGCTCGCGCTCTCGGCCACGGGGCTGATCGCCGTCGTCGTCGCGACACGACTCGCGGCCCGGGCTCCCGAGACGCTGGCCCCGGTGCGGGCGGGCCTCCTCGACGCGACGGCGTTTCTCGCGCTGGTCCTCATCGTCGTCGCGACCGTCGACGCGCTGTCGCTGCTTCCCGCCCCAGGCTGGCACGGCTTCGGCTACCTCCTCCTGACCGCGCTGCTCGGCGCCCTCGCCTTCGCGCTTCGCCGCCCCGAGTTCATCGCGCTCGCCGCCGTCGCCCTGGGTGCGGCCGGGGCGCGGTTCGTCGTCGGGTTCGCCCCGGAGGCCGGGGGCGACGTGTACTTCCTCGTGCTCGCGGTGCTGTCCGGCGCCGTGCTGTTCGTACCGCGAATCGATGCGCTCCTCCCCGAATCGCTGCGGCACCCGGACCCGGCAGCACCCGCCTCGATCGGCTCCTGGACGCCCGTGGGGGCCCTGGCGATCCAGCTCCTCGGCTTCGTGCTCCTCCTCGGCCACCTGCCCGAGCCGGGTTGGACCCTGGTCCTGGCCGCGGGACTCCTGGCGGCGTCCGCGGTGCTCGCTCTCGCGGCGACGCGCGAGGCCCAGCCGTGGCCGCTCTACCCCGCCGTCCTCGAGCTCGTGGCGGCCGGTGTCGTGGCGGGAACCGCACTGGCCGCCGGGTCGTGGTACGGGACGGGAGGGCTCGTGGGAGCGGCCGGTGCCCTCGTCGTGACCTGCCTGCCGCTGCTCCTCGATCGGCCGCGCGCCCTGGTCGGCGGGCTCGCACCCCCGCTGCGTCACCTGCTGCCCCTCCTCGTGGCCCTCTTCGCCTGCTGGGCGTCGGGTCTGGTCGTCGCCTGGTCGGAGGGGCACCTCGAGGGGCTGAACGGGTGGCTGCTCGCCCTCGCCTCCCTGGCCGTGGCGTTCGTCGTGCGCGGGACCCTGATGCGGCACCCCGCCTCCCACGCCCTGCGGGGCGCGGCGCTCTACGCGGGAACCCTCTTCGCGCCCGCCGCAGCCGGCGTTCTCATCGCACTCGAAGCCGCTCCCCACGCGTGGCCCCTCGCGCTCGTCGGCGCCGCGGCCGCGGTGTGGGTGTGGGCCGGGCGCGACCGCCGGGTGTATCCGCCGGCCTTGCTGCACCTGGTGCTGGCACTCGTCCTCGCGACGTGGCTCGCCGCGGTGGGAGCCGGGGATCCGCACTGGCTCCTCGTCGCGTTCCTCCTGGTCGCGCTCGGTGGCGGGATCGCGTCGCGGCGACTCCCCGTGCTCGGGTGGATCCTGCTCCTCGTCGCGCTCCTCCTCGGGATCTCGATGGCGTTGTGCGCGCGGATCCTGGAGGTGGAGCCGAATCTCCAGCCGGCGATCTGGCTCCTCTTCGCGGCCCTCGCCTACGCGTCGCTCGGTGTGCCACGGCTCGGCGTGAACACGACGGCCGTGCGGGTCGTCGCCGACCCGATCCTCGCGCTGGGCGTCCTCGGCGCCCTCTGGCACGCGTTCCAGGTCGTGGTCGCGGAGCCGTCGACCGCGCGTCCGGCCGGCGACATCCCGATCCTGTCCTCCGTGCGCTCGCTGCGCTTCGCGGAGGGCGCCCTCGGGCTCGCGGCCCTGGCGCGCAGCCTGCGGCTCCCCTTCCCGGCCATGGGACGCCGGACCCTGGTCCTCTTCATCGTCGGCATCGCCGCCTTCGCGTTCGCGCCCGTGAACATGTGGATCCACGGCGGCGATGCCCGCTTCTGGCGCCCCGACGTGGAGGTCGCGCTCCTCGCGTTCCTGCTCGCCCTGACGACGCCGCTCTCCGTGAAGCCGCGCGTCGCGGACGGGACGGGCGACCTCGGATCGCGCCTCCCGTGGCCGCTCCTCCTCGCCCTCTTCGGCCTCGCCCTGACGTTTGCCGAGTTGCGCGACCTGAGCACCCCGCTGACCGTGCTCGCCGCGACGTCGACGTTCGTCGTCCTGCTCGTCCGCGATCGCGGGCCGTTCCTCGCGGGGCTGTCGGGAGTCGGCGTGCTCGCGACGGCCCTCGCCTTCGCGTCGTGGTGGCAGCC
>JAUXCH010000894.1 GCA_030618975.1 Planctomycetia bacterium | reverse complement strand
CGAGCCCGTGAAGGCCGAGCCCAAGCCCAAGCCCAAACCCAAGGCCAAGCCCGCGGACGCGGGTCGCGCGGACGGTTTCGGCGAGGGCCTCGAGGTGGACGCCCCCCGGAAGAAGGCGGCGCCCAAGAAGAAGGCGGCGCCGAAGAAGAAGGCGGGGCCGAAGAAGAAGGCGGCCGCGAAGGCGGTCCGCAAGGTGAAGGCGAAGAAGAAGGCGCCGAAGAAGAAGGCGCCGCCGGCCGAGGACGACGGGTTCGGCTCGGGGCTGTAGGGCGCCGATCCCGATCCCATCCGGATCCCATCCAGACGACATCCAGGGGGCGCCGCGCCCCCTCCCACCATGGCCCGCACCCGCAAGAGGGTCCTACAGGACGAGCTCGGGACCGTAGGCGGGGCGATCGAGGCCCGCCTCGGCCGGGAGCGGTACGTCCGCGTCGGAGGGCTCCACGGCGGATCCGCGGGCTTCGTGCTCGGGCACCTGGCCCGGCGGGAGGGCCTGCTGCTGGCCGTGGTGCCGGACGCCCGCGCCGTGGACGCGCTCAGGCTCGATCTCGACGCCGCCCTTCCGGCGCCCTGCCTGCCCTTCCCGGCCTGGCCCCGCGACACGCACGAGGCGGGGCCGCCCGATCCCGACGTCCTGTCCGCCCGGGTCGCCGTCTTCGAGCGCGCCGCCGCGGTGCGTCGGGAGGAGGGGGCACAAGGCGTCCGGGCCCAGCCCCTCGTCGTCGTGGCGCCGATCCTGGCCCTGGTCCAGCCGGTGCCCGCGCCCGACGTGCTCGACGCCTCCGCCCTCAAGCTCCGGCCGGGCGTGGAGCACCCCCTGGGGAGCCTGCTCGAGCACCTCGCGCTCTCGGGATTCGCGCGCGTCGGCGCCGTCGAGGCGCAGGGCGAATTCGCGGCGCGGGGCGGCGTGGTCGACGTGTGGCCCTGGGGGGCGGCTCGGCCCTCGCGCCTCGACTTCTTCGGCGACGAGATCGAGTCGGTCAAGGTCCTCGACGCCGCGACGCAGCGCAGCGGCCGGGACCTCGACCGCTTCGAGCTGCTCGCGCTGGCGGCGGAGCGGTTTCGCGACCCCGGGCCGGAGGGGGGCGGCCTCCTGACCGACCACCTGCCCGGCCGCACGCTCCTCGCCCGGATCGAGCCACCGTCGATCGCCGAGGCGAGCGCCAGGCTCGGCTCGGCCTCGAGCGGAGCCGCGCTGCGCCGGCTCGACGCGGCGTTCGGCGACCGCCGCGGCCTCGAGGTGAGCGCGCTCCCCCTCGGGGCGGACGGCGACCTGGACGTCGACGTCGGGAGTCTCGATGACTTCCACGGGATCGCGCTGCGGGGACTGGAGCCGGAGTACCGGGACCGGGACCGTCACCGCGGGGAGCCGGCCGCGAAAGCGGCCGGTCCCGAGCCTGTCGAGCCCGAGCCTGTCGAGCCCGAGCCTGTCGAACCCGAGCCCGTCGAAGGGCCCGAGGAACGCACCCGTCGGATCGCCGACGCGTTCGCCCGGCTGGCGGAGCGGGTGGACCGGATGGTGCTCTACTGCCGCGCGCCCGGCGAGGAGGAACGGCTTCGCGAGCTCTTCGGCGAGCACGCGTCGGGCGCGGCGGTCACCTTCCGTCGCGGGAGCCTGAGCCGGTCGTTTCGCTTCGGGCCGACGCGCACGGCGCACATCGCCTACGACGACCTCGCCGACATGCCGCTTCGCGAGCGGCGGCTGGCGAGCGGCGGGCCGCGGGGCCGCCCGATCCAGGACTTCCTCGAGCTCGAGGTGGGGGGGGCGGTGGTGCACCTCCACCACGGCATCGGCCTGTTTCGGGGGCTGGTGACGCTCGACGGCAAGGACGGCCCCGGGGAGTTCCTGCGCGTCGAGTTCGCCGAGGGCACGACGGTCTACGTGCCGGTCGCCCGGATCGACCTCGTCCAGCGGTACGTGGGGACGGGGCGCGTGCCGCGACTCTCCCGGCTCGGCAGCCCGGAGTGGGGCAAGCGCAAGAAGAGGGCAGCCGCGGCCATCGAGGACCTCGCCCGGGAGCTGCTCGCGACGCAGGCCGCGCGTCTCCAGCGCCTGGCGCCTCCCTTCCCGATCGACGGCGAGTGGCAGCGGGAGTTCGTCGAGGCCTTCCCCTTCCCCGACACCCCGGACCAGAAGGCCGCGACGCGGGCGGTGGGG
>JAUXCH010000994.1 GCA_030618975.1 Planctomycetia bacterium | reverse complement strand
TTCCACGCGTGGGCGAGCGTGTCGGCGGGCATGTACTTGCCCGTCTCGATCGTGACGAACGCCGCGTAGAGGGACCAGACCACCGCCACGAGGAACAGGATGCGCAACAGGACCCAGGGCGCGGCCTTGCGGGGCGGCTTCTCGATCCGGACGACCGGGGTCGCCACCACGGGACGCGGCCCCTCCAGGGCCTTGCGACCCACGGCAAAGGCGCGGCGCGCCCTGTCGCCCGTGAGCACGAACAGGCCGTAGAGGCCCATCGCCGTGAGGAACGGTGGGAACAGCAGGAGCAGCACGCTCGCCGTGATCTGGCTGTCCCGGGAGCCCTCCCGCATGCGCGAGAGCTTGCCCGCGAGCTGCAGGAAGATCACACCGGCGATGAACAACACGATCCCGCCGACGGGGAAGAGCCAGAACGTCTGGAGGAACGTCCCCAGCGAGACGATTCCGAAGGCGCCCAGGAGCAGGAGGATCCCGACCACGCGGTCGAGCCCGGAGAGCACGTCGACGTGGCGCAGCATGCCCCGCAGGGAGTCGACCTCCGCCTTTTCCAGCAGGGCCCGGTCCGGAGGCCTGCGGCCCGGTTTCGCGGTCCCGTCTGCGGGCTTCGAGGCCTTGGCCGGCCGCTTCCCGCGACTCGCCCACGCCTCGTCGAGCGCCGCCTGCATGGCCTCCGCGCTCTCGTACCGGGAGCTCCGGTCCGTGGCGAGCGCCCGGTTCACGACGGCATCGATCGACTCGCCGACGTCCGACCGGAGCTGGCTCGGCGGCGCGAAGCGGCCCAGGGGCAGCTGCCCCGCGAGCATCTCGTACAGGATCACGCCGAGCGCGAACACGTCGGCTCGCGCGTCGAGGTCCTTGTCGCCCCGGCGCTGTTCCGGCGCCATGTACTCGTAGGTTCCGAGAATCACGTCGGTTCGCGTGAGGAGCGTGGTCGCTCCGCCCCCGCCGTCTCCCGCCAGGCGGGAGAGGCCGAAGTCCACGAGATGGACGCGCCCCTCTTCGTCGAGGAGTACGTTCTCCGGCTTGAGGTCGCGGTGGATCACGCCGCGCCCGTGCGCGTACGAGAGCGCCGACGCGACCTCTCTGGCGATCCGCACCGCCTCTTCGGCGGGCAGGACCCCGTGCTCCATGCGCCGGCGGAGGTTCTCCCCACGGATGTACTCCATGGCGAACCAGACCCTGCCGCCGTCCTCGCCGCGGTCGAGGATCTCGACCACGTGGGGATGCGAGAGGGAAGCGAGCACCCGCGCCTCCCTCGCGAACCGCTTCACGAACGCGGGGTCGGCGGCCAGGTCCTCGGAGAGGACCTTCAGGGCGACGCGCCGCCGCCCCTTGCCGTCCCGCGCTTCGTAGACGCGGCCCATGCCGCCCCGTCCGAGGAGGCGCGTGAGCTGCCATCCTCCGAGCGTCCGTCCGACGAGCTCGTCGGGCGGGTCGCGCGGCGCCGTGGAGGGCTTCGCTCGCCGCCGGTAGGCGGCTGTGGCGAGGTCCTGGGGTGCGAAGGCGGCGTGGCAGTGGGTGCAGGCCACGGCTTCGTCCCCCGGGCGCACGGTCACCGGGCGAGAGCAGTCCGGACAGTGGATGGTCCACTCTTCGTCGATGGATGCCGCTCCTCGGGCCATGGGTCCTGCCGCCTG
>JAUXCH010000801.1 GCA_030618975.1 Planctomycetia bacterium | reverse complement strand
CTCGAGACCCGCTTCCGCGACGGCGTCCGGACCTGGCTGCTCGAGGCGCACTCCGGGGGCGAGGCGTGCGGCGCGTTCGACGCCATGGAGCGGACGCTGCTGCTCCATCGCGACGGCATGGACGGCGGGCTGCTCCACGCATCGGACACCCGCACCACGAACCAGCTCCTCGGCAACCCCGCCGTGCGCCACCTCGTGCGGACGGCCTGGTGCGTTCCGAAGAAGGAGCGGAAGGCGTTGAGCGCGCTCGACCTCGAGAGCCAGCGCCGCCTGCTCGGCGGTCCCTTCCTCTGGTTCAACCTGGTGACGCGGGCCGTGGCCCAGGCGGCGGCCAGGCTCATCGTCGACTACGACCTCCACGCCATCCCGCTCGGCGAGCTCGACGCGCTGGACGAAGAGGCCCGCGTCCGGTACGAGGCGTGGCTCGAGCGGCGGCTCCACGAGAACGGGCGCGAAGACGGCGTGGCCGCCGAGCAGCGTGACGCGGAGTACGTGACGGCGGCGTTCACGGCGCTGCACGTGCTCGACGACGATCCGCGGCGCGACCATGAGGTCGCCGTGCGCTTCGGGCAACCCGTCCTGGCACGCCTGCAGGTCGACCGCCGGCGGCTGTTTCGGCGCATCTTCGGCAGCTACCCGCTGCACAAGCGGCCGCACGAGCAGCGCGTCCTCAACCTGTACCGGATCTACGAGCGCTACCTGTCGGGCGGCCGAGCCCTTCTCCTCCCGCTCCGGGGCCTGTGGGTGAGCCTCACGTGGTTCGGCCGGCTCGTGCGGTGGATCGTGAAGGCCGTGGGGGAGATCCGCCACCCGCCCGTCGAGAGCGACGACCGCGATGCGGAGGCCGACTTCGACGCGGCCGTCCGCAAGATCGACCGCATGCGCGGACCGCTCGTGCTCGCGTGCCTGTCGCTCAGGATCCGCACGGACGTCGAGTACCTGGGCGTCCGCCTGCCCGGCGCGCGCCGGACGGGGCTGGAGGGCGTGCAGATCGACCGTGACCTCGACTTCCTGGAGGCCCCGGTCCGCCTGCGCCGGGCCGTCGAGGAGGAGCACGACCACGCCCAGGCCGACATGCGCCGGCTGGCCCGCCTGATCGACGACGGCCTGCTGCGGCGCATCGGCGCCGAGCTGGGGCTCGATTCGGGAGACCTCGGACGCCAGCACCTGCGCGGCGCTGCGTTCGCCTACCGTGCGGACCTGCAGGGCGTGCGGAGCCTCCTCTCCGCCCAGGACGTGCTGGAGGAGACCCTCGGCACGGCCGCCCGCCGGCCCGTGCTCCCCGGGGTCTTCTGGCCGCGGTTGCGCTTCTGGTGGACGTTCAGGCGCTGGTGGAAGGCGCACGGCACCGGGGGCCGGCTCGCCAGGAAGGCGGCCTGGCGCGCGGCGCTCCACGACGTGAACGGCTCGCACCGCGCGCTGGACGTCCTCGGCAAGGTCGACCCCGCGGAGGCGGCCCGCACGGGGGAGGAGCGGCTGCGCGAGTTGCTGCGCCACCCCGGCAGGTTGAGCGGTCAGCTCGTCACGCTGCGCGCGGTGTCGACGCTGGCTCTGCTCGACGTGCTCAACTACCGCGATCACGTCTGGCGGCTGGGCGAGTACGCAGCCGACGGCGACGATCCCCGTCAGTTGCTCGAATTGCAGGACGCCCCGCTCGTCCCGACCGTCGGCTGAAGCGGCCGTTCACGCCGCGGCCAGCGTCCACGGGCTGGATCCCGCCCGTACCGGTCAGTTCCGGTCCGCGCGCCCTTCGGGTTCGGTGCGTTGACACCTCATGTGGTATCACATACGACACCATGATGGCCCCGCGGATCGTCTTGGATACGAATGTCCTCGTCTCCGGCCTACGCTCGTGGCGAGGCGCCTCGTTTCGTCTGTTGCGTCTCGTCGGCAAGGGGCTGTTCCAGACCGTACTGTCGGTGCCGCTGGCCCTCGAGCACGAGAGTGCCACGAAGAGGCAGTCTCGGTCCCTGGGGTTGACGCACTCCGATCTCGACGACATCCTGGATTACCTCTGCAAGGTGTCCGAGCGCCGACAGATCTTCTATCTCTGGAGGCCCTGCCTGCGGGATCCAGGCGACGACATGGTCCTGGAACTCGCGGTCGAGGCCGAGCCCGCGTTCATCGTGACCCACAATCTTCGCGACTTCGCAGGGGCCGAGCAGTTCGGCCAGGGTGTCGTCACGCCAGGCGCCTTTCTCCGCCACATTGGAGAAGCTCGATGAGTACGATCAGTCTCCGTCTGTCCGAGTCGCTCCATCAGCGTGTCCGGGAGTTGGCACGGCGGGAAGGGGTGTCGATCAACCAACTGATCAACTCGGCTGTGGCCGAGAAGATCTCTGCGCTTCTGACCGAGGACTACCTCGAGCAGCGCGCCAGGCGCGGTGCTCGGCGCAAGTTCGAAAGGGCCTTGGGCAAGGTTCGAGACGCAGCGCCTGAAGCGGCAGACCGTCTGGACGCGGGGGATCGCTGACGTGGCTACGCAGGACAGGAGTACGCAGGACAGGGCCGTGTCGCCGTGCGGTCGCAGCGCACGCGCCACGGGTCGGCACGGTGCGGTTCAGGAGCTCGATCGACCGTGAAGAGCAAGCGCCCTCTGCCG
>JAUXCH010000200.1 GCA_030618975.1 Planctomycetia bacterium | reverse complement strand
CCCCAGCAGCGCGATCTCTCCTTCGCGGACCTCGAAGCTCGTGAACCTGCCCAGGGGCGCGGCGGCCTGCGGAATCCTCACGAGGATGCGCCCGTCCGCGGTGTAGCGCTCGAAGACAGGTTCCAGCCCCTCGTCCAGCCGCCAGACGCCGACGATCCCGTCGTCACCCTCTCCGGTACCCTGGATCTTCGTCTTCCGGATTGCCCCAAGAGCCGGGTTCCCCCCGGATGACGGGCCGCCCTGGGTCATCACCCCGTCCGCGATGCTCGTCTCGACGTCGAAGGACTCCCCTACGCGCAGGGTCTTGTCCACCGCACGGACCCGCTCGCCGTCGAACGTGTACTCGAAGTCGAGCATCATGGCGATCGAGAGCTTCGCGGTCCCGTCCGCGCCCAGCTCGAGGTACATCGCGTGCCCTCGCCCCTCTTCCCGGAACGTGGACTCCCACAATCCGATCAGCTCGGGCGGGAGGTCCGGCGTTTCCTCCTCGCACCCGCAGCCGGGACAGACCACGAACAGGCAGGCGAGCAGGGTGGTGAGCAGCAGGCATCTCGTCGCGTTCACGGACAGGACCTCCCGATCGAATGCGCGCCTTCTACCACGGGCCCTGGCCCCCGGGCCCCTCCCCCAGCGACCCGCGTAGACTTCCGGGCCGACCCCAGGAGGACGCGACATGTCGCTCGGACGCAAGGCCACCGCGGAGTTCATCGGGACGTTCTGGCTCGTCCTCGGAGGCTGTGGGACCGCCGTTCTCGCAGGCGGACACGTCGGCTTCCTCGGCGTGGCGGTCGCCTTCGGCCTGACCGTGGTCACCATGGCCTACGCGATCGGCCACATCTCCGGCTGCCATCTCAACCCGGCCGTCTCCGTGGGCCTGGTCGTCGGCGGACGCATGCCCGCCCGCGATCTCCCGGCCTACGTCGGCGCGCAGGTCCTGGGCGCGATCGCGGCCGCGGCCGTCCTGTCGTTCATCGCCTCGGGCGCCGCGGGCACGACCTGGGAGCAGGTGAAGGCGGCGGGATTCGCGGCGAACGGCTACGACGACCACTCGCCGGGGAAATACAGCCTGATTGCTGCGCTCGTGACGGAGATCGTCCTGACGTTCTTCTTCCTCTTCGTCATCCTCGGGGTCACGTCCAAGAAGGCGAACCCCGCGTTCGCAGGCCTCGCCATCGGTCTCGCGCTCACCCTCATCCACCTCATCTCGATCCCGATCACGAACACGTCGGTGAACCCGGCGCGGTCCACCGGCCCCGCCCTCTTCGTGGGCGGCTGGGCGCTCTCCCAGCTCTGGCTGTTCTGGCTGGCTCCCATCGTCGGCGCGGCGCTCGCGGGCGGGGTCTGGAAGGCACTTTCGCCGGACTCCGACTGATCCCTGCCAGTGGAAATCGAACACGGTTCATAGCGTCAGAGGTCGGACAGCTTTCGAAGCAGCGCTGAGGCGGAACCCGCGCCGAAGACGATCGGCTCTTCCGGAGCCAGGCCCAGGTCGTCGCGGTCCAGGTAGCGCGCCCGGCCGTTGCCGAACCCAACGACCACACCGTCGTGCCAGCGACAGGCGAGGATCGGCTCGTCCGCGTCACTCTCGTCCCCCTTCAGGGCATATTCGGTCTCGTCGTTCCGCCGTCCCGCGAAGTCCGTCAGCCTGGGAAACCGGCGCCACGCCAGCGCCTCTTTCGTGACCTTCTCGTAGTCGGCTCGCTCCGGCGCGTTTCCGGCCTCGTGCCCGTTGGGGCAGAAGAAGATCGGCAGATTGTCGGGGTTTCGGATGTCGATCGACCGGTTGGCGACGAGGGAGAGCACGAAGTTCCTTCCGCCGTACGGTGGCCAGCCGCGTCGCTCCGCGAGCATGGAGAGGATCAGCGCCAGGTTGCGCGCGTTGTTGATGCACACGGGTCTGGGCGGGCGATCCGGGTGCTGGCGATCCGGGGTCGTCAGTCCGACGTACGCGACGAGGAGGAAGAACGGCAGGGCGGCGGAGCAGACGCAGCGCACCCCGTCCCAGAAGCGCGTGAGCGGACGGCCCCGGGCCTGCCACCACACGACCGTGGCCAGCAGGAAGCACATCGTCGACGAGACGGCCAGCTCCACGCACAGCACCACGCCGCCCGCACCACGCAGGATGCCCGGACCGCCGACGAGGTGGACGCCCAGGAGCAGCGCGAGGAAGAGCCCCGCCAATGCCAGGACCCCCAGACCCACGTACGAGACCCGCGGCGGGAGGCGCGTCGTGCCGCGCAGTCCGTGGACGGCGAACATCCCCCCCAGCACGACCAGACCCGCCAGGACGGAGAGCAGGAGAGCGACCGCAGCGGTACGGGTCGGCGAAAGCCCACCCGGGGCGGCCATCCGGACTCGGACGAACGCCTGGAGGGCGTACGCCGCCGGCACGCCGAGGGCCAACCCGATGGTCACCAGGCCCCAGCGCACCGGACCGCGATCCCCGTCGTTCATCTCAGTCGTCCTCGTCCGGCGGCTCGAAGAGGCGGTCCTCCACGGGTTCGTTGACCTGCAGATCCTCCACGAGGGCGAACAGGAATCGCCTGGGAACGGTCCGGTCCGCCGCGTCCTTCTCGATCGCGTACGCTTCGATCCGGCGAGGGAATCGGCGGCCCATCCACGTCTCGGAGGACGGGGCGTCCCACTCCTCGAGGATCCAGTCCTCCGTGTACGTCCCGTGCTCGCCCTCGCCCGCGCTCTCGATCCGCACGATGCCGGGCCAGGTGGCACGAACGTCGTCCCCGCCGCTCACGCGTTCGTAGGCGAGCCAGAAGACGATCTTCCTCTGGCCTGGATGGACGCGCGTGATCTTGATCCACTTGCCCGCGTAGGTGCCACTGCCCCGCTTGTAGCCGTCGAAGCGGAATCGGGCCTCGGGACCCTGGAGCGGGCGCAAGGTGAGGAACTCGAACCAATCCACCACGCGGCTCCGGCCCTGGTGAAGTTGCCCGAGTCTCTGCACGCCGTCCGGCATCCGCGTGAGATCCTCCACGCGTCCTTCCGGGTCGACGGACCAGCCCCGCCTCCCCCTCAGGATGTGGGTCGTCGTGCCACCGTGGGTCTCGACCTCCTGGCGAAACGCGTCGGGCGCCCGGTACCAACACCGGATCCGGCCCTCCCGGCGCGACGTGTCCAGCTCGATCTTCGCGGCGAGGCTGCAACGGAAGGTCTCGAGCCGATCGACGGACGGTCCGTCCCCCTCCACCCAGCGGGCAGCCTGATCGAAGAACAGCGCACCCCACGCGTAGGCGGGACCCCCGTCGTCCCGGTCGGCGACGACTTCCTCCACCGGCTCCTCCACCGGTGGGTCACCGACTTTCGCTCCCGGATCCTCCCGGCCCGCGATCTCGTCTTCCTGCAGGTGGGGATCGTCGTCGGATCTTCCGAACGCGACCCACGCGGCGAGTCCCGCCGCGACGACGAGGACGGGAAGGAGCAGCCACCACCGCACGACGCCATCTTGACGTCGCGATCCGGGAGCGCAAGGGGGTGGATTCCCCGCTACTTCTCGAGGAGCTGGCGGAGGACGTACTGCAGGATGCCGCCGTTCGCGTAGTAGTCCATCTCGACCTGCGTGTCGATCCGCACCTTGGCCTGGAAACCGAGGGATGCACCGTCGGAACGGGTCACGGCCACGTCCACGGTGCCGCCGGGCTCGAGGCCCGCGGCGATGCCCACGACGTCGTACGTCTCGGTGCCGTCGAGGCCGTGCGACGCGGCGGATTCGCCGGGCAGGAACTCGAGAGGCAGGACGCCCATGCCGAGGAGATTCGAGCGGTGGATGCGCTCGAAGCTCTCCGCGAGGACGACCTTCACGCCGAGCAGCGTGGTGCCCTTGGCGGCCCAGTCGCGGCTGGAGCCCGTGCCGTACTGCGCGCCGGCGATCACCAGGAGCGGCACGCCGTCGGCCTGGTAGCGCATCGAGGCGTCGTAGATCGACAGCTGCTCGCCCGACGGCTGGTGACGCGTCCACGCACCCTCGGTGCCCGGCGCGAGCTGGTTGCGAAGCCGCACGTTGGCGAAGGTCCCCCGCATCATCACCTCGTGGTTGCCGCGGCGGCTGCCGTAGGAGTTGAAGTCCTGCGGTTCGACGCCGTGCTCCATCAGGTACTTCGCAGCCGGCGAGTCCTTGGCGATGGCGCCCGCAGGCGAGATGTGGTCGGTCGTGACGGAGAGGCCGAGGAGCGCGAGGACCCGCCCGCCCTCGACGTCGGCGAGCGGGGGCGGCTCGGGCGCCAGGTTCTCGAAGAAGGGAGGCAGACGGACGTACGTGGAGTCCGCCTCCCAGGCGAAGAGGTTGCCTTCCGGCACGGGCAGCGCCCGCCAGCGATCGTCGCCCTCGAAGACCTTGCCGTACTCCTCCTCGAACATGTCGCGACCGACGGCCGCCGCGACGGTCTCCGCCACCTCCTGGGCGCTCGGCCACACGTCGGCCAGGTAGACGGGCGTGCCGTCCCGGTCCGTCCCCAGCGGCTCCGTCACGAGGTCGACGTCCATGCGGCCCGCGAGGGCGTACGCGACGACCAGCGGCGGGCTGGCGAGGTAGTTGGCCTGCACGTCGGGGCTGATGCGGCCCTCGAAGTTGCGGTTGCCGGACAGCACGGACACGGCGACGAGGTCCCGCTCGCGGATCGCGTCGCGCACGGCCTCGGGCAGGGGCCCGCTGTTGCCGATGCAGGTCGTGCAGCCGTAGCCGACGACGTTGAACTTCAGCGCGTCGAGGCTCTCGATCAGGCCGGCCCGCTCGAGGTAGCGCGTCACGACGCGCGACCCGGGCGCAAGGCTCGTCTTGACCCAGGGCTTGACGGTCAGGCCCTTGTCGACGGCCTTCTTCGCGAGGAGACCGGCACCGATCATGACGCTCGGGTTGGAGGTGTTCGTACAGGAGGTGATCGCGGCGATGACGACGCGGCCGTCTCCCATGCCGTCTTCGGCAGGCGCGGCCCCGCTTCCACCGAGGTCCTGGACCGTCTTCGACCAGGCGGCCTTCGCGTCCGCCAGGGCGATGCGGTCCTGCGGGCGCTTCGGGCCGGCGATGCTCGGGACGACGGTGGCGAGATCGAGCCCGAGGGTGTCCGAGTACGTCGCCTCCGGACTGTCCGCGGTGTGGAACATGCCCTGTTCCCTGGCATACGCCTCGACGAGCGCGATGTTCTCCTCGCTCCGGCCGGTCAGGCGGAGGTAGCTGAGCGTCTCCTCGTCGATCGGGAACAGGCCGCACGTCGCGCCGTACTCGGGCGCCATGTTGGCGAGCGTCGCGCGATCGGCGAGGGAGAGGCAGGCGAGCCCGGGGCCGTAGAACTCGACGAACTTCCCGACGACGCCCTGCTCGCGGAGCAGCTCGACCACCCGGAGCACCAGGTCGGTGGCGGTGGCGCCGGTCGCGAGGTCGCCGTGGAGGCGGAAGCCGACGACCTGCGGTACGAGCAGGCTGACGGGCTGCCCGAGCATGGCGGCCTCGGCCTCGATGCCACCCACGCCCCACCCGAGCACGCCGAGACCGTTGACCATCGTCGTGTGGCTGTCCGTGCCGATCACGGTGTCGGGGTAGGCGAGGATCGCGCCGTCCTTCTCGACGGCGAAGACGGTGCGCGCGAGGTGCTCCACGTTGACCTGGTGAACGATGCCCGTCGCCGGCGGGACCACACGGAAGCCGTCGAACGCGCCCTGGGCCCACCTAAGCAGGAGGTAGCGCTCTCGGTTGCGCTCGTACTCGAGGGTCGTGTTGATGCCCATGGCCGCGTCGGAACCGAAGGCGTCGACCTGCACGGAGTGGTCGATGACCAGCTCGGCGGGCTGCAGCGGGTTGATGCGCGCGGGGTCGCCGCCCATCTTCGCCATGGCATCGCGCATGGCGGCCAGGTCCACGACGGCGGGCACGCCCGTGAAGTCCTGGAGGAGAACGCGGGCGGGGCGGTAGGCGATCTCGCTGCTCGGCTCGGCCGCGGCGTCCCAGCGGCCCAGGGCCTCGATGTCGGCCGCCGTGACGGAGACACCGTCCTCGTGACGGAGGAGGTTCTCGAGGAGGATCTTCAGCCCGAACGGGAGTCGGGAGACCGGCAGGCCGGCCGCCTCGAGCACGGGCAGGTGGAAGATCGTGTAGTCCTGGCCGCCGACCGTCAGGGTCTTGCGGGTCGAGAACGAGTCCAGCGACTGGGTCATGGCGCACCACCCCTCGAACGAGACAGGTTGCGGCGAGTGTACCGGGCGTGCTTCCCTAGTCGCCGTCGGCGCCGAGAGCGGCGGCGAGGAGCGGGACGTAGACACCCGCCGGGCCGCGCAGGCTCGTCCCCACGACGTTCGTGAGCGGCGTGGGCTCGGGGTTCACCTCGATCGTGAGCCGTCCGCACCGCGCGGCGACGTGCACCGGCTCCGCGATGTACGGGAACATCGCGGACGTGCCGACGACGAGGACGAGGTCGGGCGGCTCCCGGTAGAACGCCTCCTGCATGCGGAGGACCTTCCGCGGGTCGAGCAGTTCCTCGAACAGCACCGCGTCCGGACGGAGGTGGGCGTTGCAGTCGGGACACGGGGGGGTGGCGTCGAGCGCGGCCAGCTCCACCCTCGTGAGGCGTGTCCGCGTCTCGCACGACGTGCACCGGGTCGCGAGCACGTCGCCGTGGATGTCGATGACGTTTCGGCTGCCTGCGATCCGGTGGAGACCGTCGACGTTCTGCGTGAGAAGCACGAACCGCTCGAGTGCTTGCTCCATGCGCGCCAGGGCATGGTGCGCGGCATTCGGCGTCGCGTCGATCGTGTGGCGCGCGAGCGCGGCGACGGCTCGCCAGGTCCGGTCCGGATCACGCAGCAGCGTCGGCCCGCTGAGCGCCTCCACCGTGCTGTGGCCCTCCTCGGGATCGTCGTAGATCCCTCCCACTCCGCGGTACGTCGGGATGCCGGACTCGGCGGAGATCCCCGCGCCCGTGATCGCTCCGACCGAGCGAACGCCCTGCAGCGCCTCGACGAGCTCGGGAGGAAGAGTGGGTTCCGACACGACCCTGACTAGTATCCACGGTCGAGGTCGATCCGGTGCGGAATCGTCTCGCCCTGCGCCGCGGCGTCGAGGAGACGCGCCAGGTACATCGCGCGCGCACGCTCCGTTCCGCGGCCGTGCCCGGCACGGTGCGGGCTCAGCACCACGTTTTCCAGGTCGTGGAACGGACGGCTCGCGGGCAGGGTGGAGGCGCGCGCCTCCTCGCTCTCGGGGTAGCGGTACCAGACGTCCAGCCCCGCGCCGCCCAGCCGGCCGGACGCCAGCGCCTCGTAGAGCGCGTCCTCGTCGATCACGTCGCCGCGAGCCACGTTGACCACCAGCGCGCCCGCCGGCAGGCGGGAGAGTCGCTTCGCGTCGATCAGCCCGCGTGTGGCATCCGTCGACGGAACGCAGACGACCAGCACGTCCGCCTCCGGAAGCAGCTCGTCGAGCCGGGCGACGCCGTCGCCCCGGCGCAGGCCGTGGACCTCCACGTCCAGGGCCTCGAGCGCCCTGCCCACGCGACGTCCGATCTCGCCGAAGCCGAGCACGACGGCCGTAGATCCGGTCAGGCGCAGGCCCTGGTCGGTGTCGTAGCGTCGGCGCCAGTCGCCTGCGCGCAGCGCCCGGTCGGCCGGGACGATGCCCCGAGCGGCGGCGAGGAGCAGCCCCACCGCCATCTCCGCCGTCGCCGGCGCGTTGTGGTGGAGGTTGTGCACCGCGAGGTGCGGCCGCGCGCGGAGGCTCTCCCGCGTCCCGGCCGGCAACCCGGCCCAGGGGATGATCACCGTCTCCAGCGCCGAGCTCGCGTCGAGATCCTCCTCGCGCGGCCGTCCCACGACGAGGACGCGGTAGTCCGCGGGTTCGGGCCGCGTCGGCCCGAACCGCACGTCGATCGAGTCACCGACCGCACCCAGCAGGGCGGCTTCGAACGTCTCGCCGCTCGTCCGGGGCATGTAGACGCGGAGGGTCATGCGGCAGGTTCCACCCCACCCACCCGACCCCCCGCTT
>JAUXCH010000831.1 GCA_030618975.1 Planctomycetia bacterium | reverse complement strand
GGCCCTCGACGCGCCAGGTGCGCCGGAGCGCGGGCGGGGAGGGGAGAGGCGTCATCGGCGGCGGCAGGGTCCGTGGATCCTCAAGGCGTCCGGTGCGGGCGGTGGGCCTCGTACCCGGCGATCCGGCCCTGGAGGGCCTCTCGGCCCTCCGGGTGGGGCGGGCCCGGCAGGGAGAGCGCGCGGCGCGCGGTCTCGACGGCGTCGTCGAACCGACCCAGCTCGGCGTAGGCCGCGGCCAGCGCGTCCAACGACCGGGGCTCGCCGTACCCCGTCCGCTCGCAGATCCGGCGAGCCAGGTCGCGCGCCCGCGCGCCGTTCCGGAGGCCGTCGTCTCGCGTGGTGGCGAGCCTCCATGCGAGCGCCGTCGCAAGCTCGTCGTTCGAGGGGAGCCGCTGCACCCCGTCTTCGAGCAGCTCGAAACCGGTCTCCGGCCGGCCGTTCGCGAAGTAGAGATCGACGAGCCTGAGCCGCGACTTCACGTCGTGCGGCTCCTGGTCCACCGCCCGGTGGAGGTGGACGAGGGCACCGGCGACGTCGCCCTGGGCCTCCAGCACCAGCGCGAGGTTGCTCTCGCCGTCGGGGATCGTCGGCCACGACGCCAGGGCCCGCTCCAGGTGCTTCGCAGCCGGGCCCAGCTGCCCGCGTCCGTACAGGAGGGCCCCGAGATTGAAGTGTGCCGCCGCACCGTGCTCGTCGAGCCGGATCGCCTCCCGGAAGTGCTGCATCGCTCCCTGGGTGCGACCCTCGCGAGCGAGCGCCGAGCCCAGACTCACGTGGGCACGGCCCCAGTCCGGCTCCAGAGCCAGGGCCTTTTCGAGCATCTCGATCGCCTCCTGCGTCCGTCCCTTGGACAGCAGGTCGAATCCGGTCCAGAAGAAGCGGTGGTGTCGTACCGCGGGGACGTCGATGCCCTGGAAGTCGTCGTAGTCGATGTTCACGAACTCTGGGATGTTGACGGCGCGGTTGGCGGCGGTGCTGTTCGGGATCAGGACGTGCGGGGAGTCGTTCCCGTCCTCGTCGATGTGCGTCAGGTACATCTGCGTGTACGGGGTGTCGACCTTGGAGGAGAAGACCATCCAATGACCGTTCGGCGAGAAGCTGTGCCACGAGTTCATGCGCGACGTGTTGCAGCGCATCTCGCGCGCCTCGCCGCCTGCGAGAGGAACGATCCAGAGCCGGCCGTCCGGCCGCATCAGCTGGCCGTTCCGGCACTTCGTGAACACGATCCACCTCCCGTCGGGCGAGACCTTCGGAAAGGTGTTGCTCATCCCGTTCGCCGAAGCGCCCTCGACGGGCACCGGGACCCCTCCGCGTCCCTCGTCGAAGGGCATCCGGTAGAGGTCGTACTGGATGGGCGTCTCGTGGGGGTCGTTCGGAAACTTCGCGCGCTCCACGCCGGGCGTGTAGGGATCGCGGGCGCGGGCGCGCGAGAAGACGATCGTCTCGCCGTCGGGCGTCCACACTCCGTTCGTGTGGACGTACTCCGGGTCGTCGGCGCCGGGGAGCCCCTGCATCTCGCCCGTCTCGCGCGAGTACCAGGCGAGGATGCCCCGCGTGGGATAGAAGACCTGCAGGAACTCGTGGTCGGTGAAGTTCGAGACGTAGAGCGCCTCGTTCACGGTGCTGACGACGTAGCGGCCGTCGGGCGAGATGCGGGACAGGAAGCCGATCGTCTTGTGGCCCTCGGGCTTGTCGGGGAACGCGTTCCAGGTGATCACGTCGTCGTACTCGATGACGACGTTCCTCTCCAGCGGCGTCAGCGCGTAGGTCCCCTTGTCGCCCTGGGGACCGTCGACGTCCATGCCGAACGTGGATCCGTCCAGCGAGGCCGAGTGGCAGTTCGCGCACGACGGCATGTCCGTCAGGAGGAGCCGGCTCTCGGGCTTCGTCACGTCGCGCAAGCGCCACTCGATGAGCGGGATGGAGTTGTCGGCGAGCGGACGGATGACCCCGTCCTCCTCACCGACCGACGGCATCAACGGTACGTCCCGGTAGAGGATGGGCGCCCCGACGGGATCCCCGGACGTGGTCAGCGCCACGCGGCCGCTCGAGCGAATCGTCGCGGGGTCGGACGAGACGAAACCGTCGATCCGGATCTCCACCGGGTGCCCCGCCGACCGTTCCTGGATCTCGGACCAGACGGCGGACGACGGCGTCCAGGTGCGGGCCGAGGCCTGGTACGGCGTCGGTTCGTACGGCTCGTTCGTCTCGCCGACCGCGCGCGGGTCGACCCGGCGCTCGGGGGCGGGATCTCCCCGGACGACGACCCTGAGCGCGCCGGGATCCCCTCCTCCCACGGCGACCAGCCAGGTGTCGCTCTCCGACACGTCGTGCCAGCGGAAGAGGGGGGGGACGAAGCCGGGCGGGTAGACCGCCCCGTCGAGCGGCCAACTCGACGGTGATAGGGCCTCGATGACCGATGCTGTCAGCGT
>JAUXCH010000788.1 GCA_030618975.1 Planctomycetia bacterium | reverse complement strand
CCTTCCATACGCCTGCGAGCGTGTTCACGTACGCCTCGGCATTCATGTTCATGCCGTGCAGGATCAGGATGCAGGGCCACTTCTTCCTGTCGCCCGGCCTGTAGCCGTCGGGAGCCCGCACGCGATAGCTGAGCATACCGTCCGTCGCGCCGCCCACGATCTTGCCCGCCTTCAACTTGGCGTGGTGTACGTACTCCGGCGCCGCACGGCCCTTCCACTCGAACCAGCCGTGGGAGCCGTGGTCGCTGGCGGCACCTTGGAAGGTCTTCCCCTTCCTGCTCATCTCGAACCAGCCCTCGCCGCTTCGAACTACCTGGTACTCGACCTTCAGGCGCCGGCCCTCGAGCTGGCCCTCGATGGACGAGCCACCGCGCGAGCCGAAGGTCCCCTTGACCTTGCGGCCCTTCTGCTCGAGCCGCATCAGGCCGAGGTCCGTGAGCCACATGCCCCGGTAGCTGCCCTTGCCCTTTACGGCCGCCGGGTCGGGACGCCAGCCGTGCCAGTCGCGCTGCCGGCCGTTGCTCATGATGAGCTTGCCCTTGAAGGCGTGGCCGCCTTCCCCCATCACCCACTCGCCCTTCCCGACGGTTTGGCCCTCGGTATAGGTGTACGAGCAGATGTCTCCCATCACCTTGCCCTCGACCGTGAACTGGTCGCGATCGCCGTAGGTCCCGGTGACCTTCTTCCCCTTCTGCTTCAGCCTCAGTATCGAGAGACTGGTGCGCCACTCGCCCGTCCAGGGCTCACTCGTGTCTCCCCCGTGCGCGATGCCGGCGCTCAGGGCGATCATCAGGACGAGCAGACGAATGCGAAGCCTCATGCGTTCCTCCTCGGGGTAGCCCCCCCCCAGGGGGCGGCCGGCTCTCGAGAGGCGCCGGAATCTCCGATGCAGGGCGGTTCAATGCCCCGCCACCTCATGGAACCATGGCCGCTGCGGCCGCCGACGTTCCCGAGGGGAATTCATGGGAACGCACAGCCCGTTGGCGGCCAACCTGGGTGTGGAGGCACGATGACCCCCAAGGAGGCCGAGGCTCTGGAAGAGCAGGGGCGCTCGCTGCGCCGCCTGGCGCGGGCCCTGGTCCAGGACCCCGCAGGCGCCGACGACGTCGTGCAGGAGGCCTATGTCCTGGCCATGCGGCGGCGCAAGCTCGGCGCCGTCGCCTGGCTGCGCGGCGTCGTGCGGAACAAGGCGCGCGAGCACAAGCGTGCCGACGCCCGGCGGCATGCGCGTGAGGCGCGGGCCGCCTCCGGGGACGCGGCGGCAGCGACCGAGAACGTCTCGGCGGCCATCGAGGAGCAGGGCCGCGTCATGACCGCGCTCGGCCGTGTGCCCGAGCCCTTCCGCACCGCGGTCTGGATGCGCTACCTCGCCGGCCACGCCACGAAGGACGTGGCCGAGGCGCTGGGTGTGCCGCCGACCACGGTTCGCACGCGCGTCCACCGCGGGCTCGAGCATCTGCGCGAGCAGCTCGACGCGGCGCATGGAGGCGACCGGAAGACCTGGCAGGCGCTGTTGATTCCGCTGCTCTGGGAAGATCCGCCGGTGCCGCTCGTTCCCGACGCCACGGGAGGCAGCTCCGCGGGCTGGGGCTCGACGGTCGCGACCGCTGCCGCGCTCGGCGTCGGCGTGATCGTGGGCGTCTCGGTACTGCTCGGTGGCTCGAACGAAGAGCGTGTCGCCGACTCCGAAGCGACGCGCGATTTCGAGGCGCGGCAGGCGCCGACCCTGACCGGACGAGACCCGGACGGCCCGCGCACGGCTGCCCCTCCCCAGGGGAGGTCCGAGGGGGCCGTCCTGCGGGGCTGTGTCCGACCGGTGGAGGACCGGTTGCCCGACGCGTTGCAGGTCTACGTGATCGCCAAGGACGCGCAGTTCCACACACGACCGCAGGCCCATGTCGAACCCGACGCCGAAGGACGATTCGATCTGGCGGTGACGGAGACCGCGGGGCACTGGATCGCGGCGATCTCCGCAGACGGTGTGGAGTACGGCGCTGTGGACGGGGATGCGTGGACGCCGGAGCGCCCGCTCGTCGTGCCGCTGACGCGGCCCCCGCAGCGCACGGTGCGCGTCCTCGACCGCAAGGGCATGCTCGTACCCAATCTCCTGGTCTGGTTCCTGCCACTCGGTGACGAGCTCCGGCGTACGTGGCCGCGTCCCGAGGACGACCGGTTTACGACGTTCACCGAAGCGACGGACGAACGCGGCGAGCTTCGCGTGCGGGTCCCGACGCGAGGCACCTACCGCATCCGGGTCCGCGACCGCCTGCCCGTGACGGACCTCGTCGTCGAGGCCGGTGAGGGCTTGGTGACCCTGTGGATGAGGGCCGGAAGCACGGTCCGCTTGACGCTCGAGAACTGGACGCGCCAGGATCCGACGTTCGTCGGGCGCCTCGAGAACCTGGAGGACCCCGGTGTCGCGAGCCCGGCGGGCGAGTTCCGACGCGGCGTGCTCACCTTCGACAACGTGCCGGCGGGACACTGGCGCATCCGCGCGCACGCACCCACGCATCGCACGACGACCGATCAGGTTGCGTACGTGACGGGCGACGGGGAGGATGTGAGTGCGTCCACACAGATCCACCGGCGCTACGACATCGGCAGCCTCTCGCTCGAGTTGTACGATCCCGAAGGGCTGCCGCTCCCATCGGGCAAGTTCTGGAACACGGGCACCT
>JAUXCH010000650.1 GCA_030618975.1 Planctomycetia bacterium | reverse complement strand
CTGAAGGGTGTCCTGCCCCGCGCCGCCGGCTTCCTCACGCTCGTGTCCGTACTCGCCCTGCTCGCGCTCTCGCTCCTCGCCGTGGTGGAGCACGAAAGCGGGGCGGCGTTCCTGGGCGACTGGGGACTGGAGTCCGCCGGCGGTGTCCGCTTCGTGGCCGGCATCGCGCTGGTGCTCGACGGCCTGTCGCGGTTGTTCCTGTTGGTCGTGTCCGTCATTTCGACCGCGGTCGTCGTCTTCGGGTTCCGCTACCTCGAGCCGTATACCGGGCGGCCCCTCTTCTACACCCTCTTCAACCTCCTCGTCGCGGGCATGTGCGGCACCGTCCTGGCCGGCGACCTCTTCAACCTGTTCGTCTTCCTGGAGGTCGCGAGCATCTCGTCCTACGCCCTCGTCGCCTTCGGGACGGGCAAGCGGGAGATCGAGGCCGCGTTCAAGTACGTGCTCCTCGGGGCGCTGGCGTCCATTGCGATCCTCCTGGGGATCGGCACGCTCTACGCGGCGAGCGGGTTCCTCAACATGGCCGATCTCGCGGTCGCGGTGCGCACGGGCGCTGTGCCGACCACGCTGATCCTCTTCGTGTCGGCGCTCTTCCTCGCAGGCTTCGGCATCAAGGCGGCCATGGTGCCCTTCCACGCCTGGCTGCCGGACGCCCACCCCAGTGCCCCTGCACCCATCTCTGCGATGCTCTCGGGACTGCTGATCAAGACGCTCGGCATCTACGCCCTGATCCGCGTCTTCTACACGGTGTTGGGCCTCGACGAGCGGGTCCAGACCCTCCTCCTCGTGCTGGGCTGCCTGTCCATGGTGGCCGGCGTCCTCCTGGCGCTCGGCCAGGACGACCTGAAACGCCTGCTCGCCTACAGCTCGGTCAGCCAGATGGGTTACATCCTCGTCGCGCTCGGCATCAACACCGCACTCGGTGTCGCGGCCGCGATCTTCCACGCGCTGAACCACGCGGTGTTCAAGTCGGCGCTCTTCCTCGCCTCCGGCTCCCTCGAGCGAATCGCGGGCACGCGGGACCTGTCCGAGATGGGCGGCCTCGCGAAACGCGCGCCCGCCACGAGCTTGGGCCTCGTAGGCGCGTCCCTCTCGATCTCCGGGGTGCCGCCGTTCAACGGGTTCTGGTCCAAACTCCTCGTGTTGATCGCCCTGTTCACGGCGGGCTACGCGCTGGTCGGCGCCATCGCCGCCGGCACGGCCTTCCTGACGCTGATCACGTTCATCCTGGTGCAGAAGAAGGCCCTGTTCGGCCCGCTGCCCGAACGACTCGAAGGCGCCCGCGAGGTGCCCGCCACGATGTGGGCGCCCGTCCTCGGCCTCGCACTCCTGAGTCTCCTGACCATCGTGCTCTGGCCACTGGGCCTGGGCGAGATGGTCGAAGCCGCCGCGCATTCGGTCCGCTCGACCGAGGGGCCCCCCGCGGTGGAGCGCT
This sequence comes from Planctomycetia bacterium, assembly GCA_030618975.1. Lineage (GTDB taxonomy): Bacteria > Planctomycetota > PLA2 > PLA2 > JAEUHO01 > JAUXCH01. The sequence goes on along the minus strand of JAUXCH010000650.1, from coordinate 2,130 downwards.
ACGTCCAGCTGATCCTCGGGAGGCAGCCGTGAAGAAGATCCTCGCGCTCTTCGTGTTCGCCTTCCTCTTCTGGTTGGCCGTCACATGGACGTTCGACGTCGCGAGCATCGTGACCGGAGCCGTCGTGTGCGCCGCGCTCGCCGCGGCGCTGGTCGGCGTCGGCCTGGACGAGGCGCCGCTCCTGCTCCTCCCGCACCGCCTCTTCTGGGCGCTCGCCTACGTGCCCGTCCTCTTCCTGTACGTGGTGCGCGCAAATCTCGACGTCGCCTACCGCGTCCTCCACCCCGCCCTCCCCATCCGCCCGGGCATCGTACGGGCACGCACGTCGCTCAAGACGCCCGCCGGACGCGTGCTGCTGGCCAACTCCATCACGCTCACGCCCGGCACGCTCTCCGTCGACCTCACGGGCGACGTCCTCTACATCCACTGCATCCACGTACCGGAGGACGACCCGGACGGGGCAATGGAGCGATCCCTGGCCCGTTTCGAGACCTTCATCCGGAGGATCTTCGAATGACTGCGCTCGACGTCCTGATGCTCGGCCTCGCGCTCGGCGTGTTTCTCTGCCTCTACCGTGCGCTCCGCGGGCCGACGCCCGCCGACCGCGCGGTATCCGTCGACATCCTCGGCGTCCTGATGGTGGGCTTCTGCGCCGTCATGACCGTCGCCACGGGCAAGGACCTCTACATGATCGTGGGGCTGGCCTGGGCGAGCCTCGCGTTCGTCGGCAGCCTGGCGTTGGCGAAGTTCCTCGAAGGGAGGAGTTTCGATGATTGACTTCTCGAATCCCCTCCACCTGCTCGCGTACGGGGTCATGGCGGCCGGCCTGGCGTTCGACCTCGTGGGCTGCATCGGGCTCGTACGCCTGCCCGACGTCTACAACCGCCTGCAGGCGGGAACGAAGTGCGTCACGCTCGGCACCTGCCTCCTCCTGCTCGGTGTCCTGCTCCGCTTCGGGTTCGGCTCGATGGGCTGGAAGGCGCTGCTGTGCCTGTGGTTCATCGCCATGACCTCCCCCACCGCGGCCCACGCGATCGCTCGCGCCGCCCACCGCGCCGGCTACGCCCTGTGGAAGGGCTCCGTCGGCGACCGCTACGCCGAGGACGACGAGGGACGCAACATCCAGCCGGCCGCGGCCGCCGACCGTCCGAAGGAGGCCTGAGTCGTGAAGTGGCCCAAACTCCGCGAGTTGAAGGAGGCCGTCACCGCCGTGGTGAAGGGCCCCTACACCCACCCGTTCCCGGCCGAGCCCGCTCCGCTACCCGACTGGATCCGCGGCAAGCCGGTCTACGACGCCGACGGCTGCATCGGCTGCGGCGCGTGCGCCGAGGTCTGCCCCGTCCGTGCGATCGAGGTGCAAGACGTCGTAGCGGCCGGTGGCACGCCGTTCAGGCGACTCACGCTCCACTACGACAACTGCGTGTTCTGCGGGGAGTGCGTCCGCCACTGCACCACGCAGGCAGGTATCGATTTCACCCAGGACTACGAGCTCTCGGGCTTCGACCGTGCCGAGATGGTCGAGCAGGTCGAGAAGGAGCTCGTGCCGTGCGAGCTCTGCAACCGGCCGATCGGCCCGCGGGACCACCTGCTGTGGATCTACCGGAAGCTCGGCGCGCTCGCGTACTCCAACGTCACCGTGACCCTCGCCGCACAGGACGCCCTGGGGCTCCGCGAGCGCCTGCCACGCGACGACCGTCCGCTCGACCGCACGGACATCCAGCGCGTCCTCTGTCCCGCCTGCCGGCGCTCCGTCACCCTGCTCGACGAGTGGGGTCCCGTCTGATGCCACGCGGCGAGGAGCCCGGTGCAGCGCTGCCTCCCCTGCTCGCGCGGCGCTGGCTCCGCGTCGGTATCGGCAACGACCTCCGCGGCGACGACGCGTTCGGCCCCCTCCTCGCCCGGCGGCTCGAGGCGCAGGGGCTGCCCGCGATCGACGCGGGCCAGGCGCCGGAGAACGTGACCGGCCCCATCCTGCGCGCTGCGCCGGAGGTGCTGATCCTCGCGGACGCGACCGACCTCGGCGCCCCCGTCGGCACCGTGCGCCTCCTCGCGGCCGAAGACCTCGCCGAAGGTGGCACCTCCACGCACGATGCCAGCCTCTCGATGCTGCTCGCCTACCTGGACGCGGAG
>JAUXCH010000607.1 GCA_030618975.1 Planctomycetia bacterium | reverse complement strand
CAGCTCCACGTCGAGGGCGCCCGGGCCCCGGACGCGGGCCGTCACGTCGAAGGGGCCACGCGCCGTAGTGGGGAGATCCATCGTTACGACCGCGGATCGCGGCGGGGCGGCGGGCGCCTCGAGCGGCAGCGCGGCGGCCCGGAGCCGGATGCCTGCGTCCGCCAGGTGGCGGCCGGCCGCCGCCAGCCCCGCCAGCGCCCCGCGTCCCGAGGTGAGGAGCAGGATCGTCCCCCGTTCGTGGGGTCCGAAGGCGAGCTCGGCGGCTGCGAGCGCCGCGGCCGGCCGGGCGCGGGACGCCTCCCCCGTGGGTTCCGGGACGGGCGAGCCGGCCATCCCGGCGGGGGGCTCGGGCCACGGTCCGGCGGGTCCGTCGGGCCACCGGCCCTCGAGCGCGTAGGGCGCGGCCGCCCGGTCGGCGAAACCGAGGAGCGTCACCGCCGCACCCTCCCGTCGCGCGCGCTCCGCGGCCGCGCGCGCGTGCACGAGCGCCTCGCGGCGGCCGTGGGCGTCCAGGGCGGGCGTCCGGTCCACCGCGACGACCAGGCGACGCGCCAACTCACGCCAGCCCTCGCGCCGCGGCGCGGCGAACGCGGCGACGACGAGAGACAGGACGAGCCCGCGCACGAGCACCCTCGCGAGCCGCCGCCGCGGCGTCCCGGCCACGTGTCGTTCCAGGAGCACCAGGGCGGTCAGCAGCAGGGGGATGAACAGCAGGACGACGGGGTGGGCGAACGTCATCACCCGCCCCCCCTCGTGGAGACGGCCGTCCTCATCGGAACAAGACGGGATCGACCCACGCGGCGCGGTCGCGGATGTAGAGCTCCGCGCCGAAGTCCACCTCCAGCACCAGCTCCTCGACCGACGACACGTCGATCGGACCGATGCGCCGGGGCTCTTCGCCGGCCCGGACGTCCTTCGCCTCCCAGAGCACCTTTCCGTCTCCGAGGACGCGCGCGTCCACGACGCCGCCGGCCCGGACCTCGAGCGCTTCGTCGTCGACGCCGAAGAGCGCCTCGAAGCGCTTCCAGGCCCTGTCGGTACGGAGCGTCACGATCGAGCGCGAGTGCACGGCGAAGCCGTGCCGGTAGGTGCGCCCGGCGAGTCGCAGCGGACACCCGGTCGGACGCCGGTCGACGCGCGCGGCGAACCACCGTTCGAGGTAGCCCTGCTCGCGCTCGTCGTCGCGGTAGTAGGGCACGAACTCGCTCTCGAACGGAAGCGTCGACGCGTACACGAACGCGCCGCCGCTCGGGCGGATCACACGAATCGAGGTCCACGGCACGCGCACGCGCGTCTGCGGCGAGGAGCGCAGCGCGAAGGCCAGCGAGCCTGCCTGCGCGGTGACGTCGCCGCTCGGCTCGAGGCGCGATCCCTCGACGGTCTCGATCTCGACGCGCAGCGTCCGGTGCGGGGGCGGCGGGTCGTTCTGCAGGTGGAGGACCAGGAGGTCGCCCCAGGGGACGTGCCGGGACCGGCCGCGCTCGGTCTCGATCTCGAAGCCCTCGTCCTCGACGCCGAGCACGATGCCCGTGTAGGCGTCTCCGGACTGCACGTACGCGACGTCGTCGTCGAGCGCCGGATGCCGGTGCTCGGGCTCGAAGCAGGGGCCGGCGTCGGCCGGCACGGCGACCACCGTGGACACGACGTCGAGCAGCAGGGCGACGCGACCGAAGTCGGGTGTCTGGAGGACGAGCGCATCCGAGGTCGTGCCCGCCCGGGTCCCGACCAGCAGCTCGCCGCCGGTGAGCGTCACGCGGAGGTGGTCTCGCGAGGCCAGCGAGGGCGGGGGCGCGTCCGTGCTCGTCAGGCGGCGCATCGCCTCGAAGGCGAAGGTGCGGCGTCCCCCCGCGGTGGCCAGCGAGGCGGAGGTGCCGTCCAGCGCCTGGAGTCGTCCCTCGACGGCCCGCCCCTCGAGGGGCTCGACACGCACCGTGCCGGCCCTTTCGGGCGCGGCCGGCGACTCGGCGGGCGAGATCGCGGACAACAGGCCGACGGCGGCCCAGCAGAGCACGAACGGCCAGCATCGCACGAACGGGAAGAGTCCTTGCCTCACGGGGCGATTGTCGAACCGCCCCGTGGCAGCGTCAAGCCGCGCCCCGGCATTGCAGACACCGTCCCCTTGCCGTAGGCTCCCTGTGTCCAGGGTTGGTGCAGTACCCTCGGCCCGGAGGCGGAGAAGGGGAGGCCCGGGGGTACCTTGGGTCGTCGTCGTTCCCCGTTTCCGTCAGAGGCCCCCGCATGACCGCGAACGCCGATGAATCCGTGCGAGCCCTCCATCTGATCTGGTGCGGATGCACGGACACGGGACAGGTCCGGAGCAACAACGAGGACGCTCTCTGGGCCGCGCGGCTCGGCACCGAGGACGGCCACAGCGGAGACTCCGCCGGCGAGACCGGGACGGCGTACCCCGGAGCGCTCCTGGCCGTCGCCGACGGCATGGGCGGCGCGCTCGCCGGCGAGGTGGCGAGCCGGCTCGCCGTCGAGACGATCGGCAGCGAGATGGCTCGGCGCTCCCGGGCCGAGCACCCCGAGACGAGCGACGGGGCGGGCTTCGGCGAGATCCTCAAGGCGTCCGTAGAAGCCGCCAACACGTGCATCCGGGGCGAGGGCGAGAGCAACCCCCAGCGCCGCGGCATGGGCACCACGCTCACCACGGTGTGGGTCCACGCGAATCGCGCGGAGATCGCGCAGATCGGGGACAGCCGCGCCTACCTGTTCCGCGCCGGGCACCTGAGGCAGTTGACGAAGGACCAGAGCCTCGTCGGAAAGCTCATCGACGACGGGATCATCACCGAGGACGAAGCCGAGCGGATGGCGGGCCGCAACATCATCATCCAGGCGCTCGGCACGGACGAACCGCTCGACATCCCGCACCAGACCGAGGTGCTGCATCCCGGCGACAGCCTGCTGCTCTGCACCGACGGCCTGACCGGCGTGGTGAACAACAAGGATCTCGAGGAGGAGCTGCAGAAGGGCGGGAGCCCGCCGGAGATCTGCGCCCGCCTCGTGGCGCTCGCGAACCGGCGCGGCGGCCCGGACAACATCACCGTGCTGCTCGTGCGGATGGGCGAGCCCGCGTAGCGGGCGACCGCCCCGGTGGGCGGCCTACCGCTCTGCGGGGAGGACCACCAGCACGCGCACGCTGAACCCCGGTTCTGCGGGTCGGCTCTCCGTCTTCTGCTCTGCCTTCCTCTTCGCTCTGGCGGTCTTCCCCTCGTCGGCCGTCTGCTCGTCCGATTCCGGGTCCCCGGGCACTCCCGGGGGAAGCTCGCCGTCGCCTTCGGCGGGGAGCCGGAGGTGCGTGGTCCTGCCCTCGGTCCGGCGGTCCAGGGCCTGCACCTGGTCGGCCGGCAGGCAGAGGAGGACGCTGCCCAGCACCACGTCCTCTTCCCGACCGGGGCGCAGCGCGAAGCGGGCGCTCCCGGCCCGAGCCCCCGCCACCGTACGTGTCGTGAGGATCCCGTCGTCGAGCCCACCCACGATCAGGGCGAGCCGAGCCCGGCCCACCTCCAGATCGACGGCTTCGAGGGTCCAGGTGAAGGCCGCGGGCGCCTCGCCGGGGCGGCACCGTCCCTTCGTGTCCCGGACGCTTCCCCGCGCGTCGCGGACGCGCTCGAGATCCTCGACCTCGTCGGACGGGGTTCTCAGGTTCGGCTGCACCTGGTCACCCGGCGCGAAGCCGCCGCGAGCCGGCCGGGGACGGGCGGGGCGGGAGGATGACGGGGCGGCGGGGCGGCAGGATGCGGCCGTTGGCTACAAGGACGCCTGGCGCATTGGCGCAAATTACCCGCGTGGCACGT
>JAUXCH010000482.1 GCA_030618975.1 Planctomycetia bacterium | reverse complement strand
TCAAGCTGTGCAGGAGGACGACGTCGAGTAGCGGTTCGGGTGCCGCGAACCACGGTGCTCTGGCGACGGCCGACGAAATCTCGTCACGCCGCTGAGTCCGCTTCGCTTGCCACCGCGACTCGGACGGTGCCGCCGGGCCTCGGCCGAGCCTGGCGTGGAGGGCGACGCCACATGCGGGGAGGGTGTTTCGAGATCGTCAGGGGAGTTCGCGTCCTCGCCCTGCGCCAGGCCCTTCCCCTCGCGCGCGGCCCTCGCCTCTCCAAGCGCCCTCCGTTTGCGCGACGCGTAGGCGCCGTAGTAGCGGATCTGGTGCACCTTCGCATCGGGGATCTTCTGACACACGGCGTGGATGAAGTGGAGTCGGTCCATGACCTTCATCCGGGCTCCAGTCTTGGGATCGGGCGGGGTCTCGATCTCGACCTTGCATCTGGATGGTCCCGAACCGCTCCCACCGCCAGCGGGACCCGGGTCGCGTAGCGCGCCAGTCGCTCGAGACGCGCCTCCTCGCCCGCCGTTACGCGCTGCGAGGCGTCGACCGAAAGGCTACGACACGATCCTGCGCCATGCCCGCACCACGCGAACCCGCACAGGCCTACGTGTCGGGGGCGTAACGTTCCTTCTGTAAATTCCCCCCGATGCCGGAAGACGGGGCCCTTTCTGCACGAACTGCGTGGCAAGTACGACGACAACAGCCTCATCGCACTCACGAAGATCGCCGCCGGCGTCCTCGTCGTGCCGCGGATCGCGGCTACCGCCCTCAGCCAGTTCTCCGCCGCCGTAGCGGACACGATGGCCGCCACCGGCAGCCTGGAGGACACGACCCACGGCAACCTCGAGGCCCGTTTCGGGTACGTTCTCGTGGGCGGTGGCGCAATCTTGCTGTGCTAGTCGGCCAGCACGATGGAGATCGTGGCCCTCGCGTCTCGCACGTTCGCGTTCTACTACATGATCCAGTGCTTCGTCGCGATCACCGTCAGCAAGTCCACGAAGCAGAAGGTCGGCATGGCCGTCGTTGCGGCGGTCCTCGCGTTCATCGCGGTCTCGCCGTACCGGCCAGTTGATGGACGTGTCAAGAGATGCGCTGGCTCCGTACGTTGTCCTCGGTCTCCGCTGCGCGCGGACTCCGACGACACCGGAGACGGAGGCACCGGAGCTACGCGTCACGCCAACCGGCACCTCCTGTTTGGATTCTCGACGCCCCGTTCTGCGGTCGGGGCGGCTTCCCGGCCAGTCGCCGGGATGGCGGTATCGGCTCTCGCACACGCCGCTGACCCCACGCGCCGGCTCCAGGCGGAGCGGATCGCGCTGTCGTTCGGCGCCGGGTTCCGCGACCGCGTGCAGCCGTGGCTGGACGAGGTGGACCTGCTGCGGAAGCAGGGTCCGTCGGGCAGGCGGGCTCTCAGTCGGGCGGGAAGGCCCGCTCGAGCTCGGCGCGGTCCCCGTAGGCATCACGAGTGCCCGGCCGCGTGACGGCCAGGGCCGCGTAGCGTCCCGCGGCCAGGACGCTCTCGGCCATGTCGACGCCGTCGCGGAGGAAGCACGCGAGGGCTCCGACGAACGCATCCCCCGCACCCGTGGTCTCGACGACCTCGAGATCCTGCGGGGCGGGCACGTGAACGGTCCGGCCGCGGTCGAAGCAGACGGCGCCGGCCGCACCGAGCGTGACGACGGGATCGGCGACGCCCAGACCTTGCAGGCCGCGCGCGGCCGCAAGCGCGTCGTCCAGGGTCTGGATGCCCACGCCGGCGAGCATCTCCGCCTCCACGCGGTTGACGACCGCCACGTCGAAGAGCGGCAGGAGGTCGGCGGCCTCCTCGTGGAGCGGCGCGACGTTGAGGATCGCGATCGCCTCCTCGTTTTCACGCACGATCGGGAGCCCGGCCCGGATGGCGTCGGGCGGCACCTCGAGCTGGGCGATGTAGACCGCGGCGCCCGCGAGATCCTCGCGGGCAGCCTCCACGTGAGCGGCCGTGAGCAACGCGTTCGCGCCGAGGTGGACCGCAATCTGGTTTTCCCCGGCCTCGTCGACCAGGACGGCCGCGTAGCCGGTCGGCGCGTCGGCCGTCACCATCAGCCGCACGTCGATCTCGCGGCGCGCGAGGTCGTCACGGGTCTCCCGGCCGCCCTCGTCGTCACCGACGCAGCCGAGGAACAGGACGGGGGCCCCGAGCCGGCGGGCGGCGGCCGCCTGGTTGGCGCCCTTCCCGCCGAGGCTGCGCCCCACGGTGTCCGCCACGGCGCTCTCCCCCGGCAGGGGGAGGCTCGCGACGCGAAAGGTCTGGTCCACGACGGCGCTACCCACGACGACGACGCTTCGGCCCTGGCTCATGGCGGCTCCCTGGCTCCTCGAGGGCTCCTCGAGAGGCTGCAACCTCCACCGCGAATGACGCCCCCCCCCCCCGGAGCCCGTACCGTAGGGCCGAAACCGTTGTCGGGAGCCGGAATGACCGAGGAGCAGGGCCACGTGCTCGAGACCTTCGAGAACCCGGCGCCGGAGCGGGACTACGAGATCGTGCACACCACGCACGAGTTCACGTCGCTGTGCCCCGTGACGGGGCAGCCCGACTTCGCGACGATCGTCGTCACCTACGTCGCCGACCGCCTCTGCGTCGAGCTCAAGAGCCTCAAGCTCTACCTCCACGCCTACCGGCAGCGGGGCGTGTTCTACGAGGCCCTGGTGAACCGCATCCTCGACGACCTCGTCGCCGCCGTGGCCCCGCGACGCATGGAGGTGCGTGGCGAGTTCACCGTGCGCGGCGGCATCTCGTCGGTGGTGATCGCAAAGACTGGGAACGACTGATGCCCGAACACGGACGCGAAACCGACGGGCTGCGGGCGGAGAACGAGCGGCTGCGCCGCGTGGCCGAGGCGAGCTACGCCCTCCACACCACGCTGGACCTCGGCGAGCTCCTCGGCCTCATCCTCGAGGCCGCGAAGGGCGGCGTCGACGCGGACCGCGGCACCGTGTTCCTGCTGAGCGAGGACGGAACCGAGCTCTGGTCCCGCGTCCTCACCGGCGACGGCGACCTGGAGATCCGTCTCCCCGTCGGCCAGGGCATCGCGGGCAGCGTGGCGGCCACCGGCGAGACGATCCGCCTCGACGACGCGCGGAGCGATCCGCGGTTCGACGCCTCGTGGGACGAGAAGTCCGGATACACGACCCGGCAGCTCCTCACCGCGCCGATCCGCAACCGCAAGGGGGAGGTGACGGGCGTCTTCCAGCTGCTGAACAAGCACACGGGCCTCTTCCACGACGACGACGAGGCCTTCCTCGCGGCGCTCAGCGTGCACGCGTCGCTCGCCGTGGAGAACGCGCGGCTGCACGGCGCCGAGCTCGAGAAGGAGCGCCAGGACCGCGAGATCATGCTGGTCCAGAACGTCCAGCGGGCCTACCAGCCGGAGCGCACGGAGGCCGCCCAGGGCGTGCTCCAGGCCGCAGGCATGAACCTGCTCTGCGAGGACGCGAGCGGCGACTACTACGACTTCATCGAGCTGCCCAGCAGCCGGCTCGGCATCGTCGTGGGCGACGTGTCCGGACACGGCCTGGGCGCGGCTCTCGTCATGGCGCAGGCCCGCGCGCTGCTGCGCGCCTTCACCACGACGGTGGACACGCTGCCGGAGGTGATGAATCTCCTCAACGACAGCCTGTCGCGCGACATGTCCGGCGGACGGTTCATGAGCATGATCCTCGCGGTAACCGACCCGGAGACCGGAGCGATCGAGTGGCACAACGCGGGGCACCCCCCCGGGCTCCTGGTCCGCGCGGCAACCGGCGAGGTGGAGCGGCTCGACCCGCAGGGCCGGGTGCTCGGGGTGCTGGGCGGCGCCGGCTACGTCGAGGTGGAGCCGTTGACGCTCGGACCGGGCGACGTCCTGCTCTTCTACACGGACGGCGCCACGGAGGCGGCGAGGCCCGACGGCACGTTCCTGGACGAGGAGGGGCTGGTCGCCGTCCTGCAGCGGGTCGCGGACCGCCCGCCCGCGGGCATCCTCGAAGGCGTGCGCGAGGCGCTGGTCGCCTGGACCGGCTCCGAGACGTTCAAGGACGACCTCACCCTGGTCGCCCTGAAGCGGGGTCAGTAGAGGAAGACCTCCACCACCTCGCCTTCGCCCCAGCCCTCCGAGTCGCGGGGCACGACGAGGAAGCCGTCCGCCTCGGTCGTCGAGGAGAGGATGGACGCGCCGCGGCTCATGACGGGCTCGACGCCGGCTTCGCCCAGGCGCACGCGCACGTAGTCGACGCGGCCGAGCACGGAGGACACCTTGCGCGCGAGAGGTCTCGTGACGCTGCGGTACGGCCATTCGGGCGAGCGGCCCGCCAGGCGGCGCACGTGGCGGCCCGCGAAGAAGTCGTAGGCGCAGAGGCAGGACACCGGATTCCCGGGCAGCAGGAAGACCGGTCGGTCGGCGAGGAGCCCCACGCCCGCCGGCGACGCGGGACGAAGCGCCACGCCGTGCACCTCCAGGTGCCCGCGCTCGGCGATCAGCGTGGGCGCGTGGTCGTCCTGGCCGACGCTCGACCCGCCCGAGACGAGCAGCAGGTCGCCCGGCGCGCGCTCGAGCGCCTCCGCCAGCACGTCGCGGTCGTCGTGCACCCGCAGTGGCTCCTCGAGCACGCCCCCGTCGCGCGCCACGAGGGCGTCGAGCATCGGTGTG
>JAUXCH010000513.1 GCA_030618975.1 Planctomycetia bacterium | reverse complement strand
GTGGGCGAAGGGGCGCTACGGGTCGCTCCAGAAGGCGCTCCGTGCGTGGGACGGCGTCCGCGAGGCGGGGGATCGGCCCGACGAAGGCCGCTTGGCGCTCTACGACGCGTGGCACATGACGCGGGACGGGATGAAGAAGCTGCCCCGGAAGCGCAAGCGGATCGTCGCCCAGGGCCGCTTCCTTGCCGCGCTCCAGCGGAGCTTCTACAGCGACTTCGTCGCGTTCCTCCGGGCGGACTGCGCGTACGACGGCCTCGTCTCGGCGAGCAACTGGAAGACCGCCGATCCCACGGTGACCGACCACGTGGAGCGGTGGACGTACACGGCAGGCGACGTGATCGACCGGCACGGCTACTTCGGAGGGAAACACGAGGGCGAGGGTGCGGGCTGGTCGGTACGCACGGGGCACGTGTTCGCCAACCGGGCTGCGGTCAAGCACCCCGAGGCCCTGCCCATCCAGTGCGACCAGGTCGTGGGCTTCCCGCAGATCGTCTCCGAGATCGGCTGGACCAATCCCAATCGGTACCGGGCCGACTTCGCGCCCATCGTGGCTGTGTACGGCGCGCTCCAGGGGATCGACGGGATCTTCACGTTCGCGCTCGGCGGCGCCGGGGACGACCAGGATCTGAAGAAGTTCGCGCTCTCCTGCCCCGCCATCCTCGGGAGCTTCCCGCTGTGGGCGCTCGCCTACCGCCGGGGCGACGTGGCCGAAGGCACGCCCGCCCTCGAGCGCCACCTGACGCCCGCGTGGGGCGTGGGGGATACCTGGAAGGAGGGAACGCCGGCGCCCGGCTTCGACGCCCTGCGCGCATCCGACGAGGACGGGCTGCCGCACGCGGAAGGCGGCCTCGCGTTCTACACGGGCCCCGTACGGCGTTCCTTCCAGGCGAGTCCACGGCGACAGGGCGCGTTCGCGTTCCGCGGCAGGATCGATCGCGAGAAGCGGATCGTCTGCAGCATGGACCGCACGCTCACGTGGGCGTGGGGGCGGGGGCTCCTCGTGGTCCACACGCAGCGCACCAAGGGAGCCGTCGGCTTCCTCGGCGCGGCGGGGCGTGTGGATCTGGGGGACGTGGAGGTCCACCTCGAGAACGAGTACGGGGCGGTCGGCGTCACGTCACTCGACGGCAAGCCGACCGCGACGTCGAAGCGCCTCCTGGTCCAGGTGATGACCGTCGAGCGTCCGCTGGGCTTCCGCGCCTCGAACGGCCCCGACGGCACGATCCTCGACCTCGGCCGCGCACCGTTCGGCGTGGAACGGATCCGCGGATCCCTGGTGCTTCGCGGCCCGCAGCCAAGGGCCCGCGCGCTGGACGAGAACGGGTACGCGCGGGGGGGGCCCCTGGAGGTCGAGCGCCGGAGCGGGCACTGGACCCTCCGCCTGCCCGAGGACGCCGTCTACGTGATCGTCGAGCGCTGACCCCCAGGCAAGCCGCGCGTTGCCTTCCGGTGCGCGTTCCTTCAGGGGCTCGGGACGAGCAGCAGTAGTGCGCCCAGCACCACCACGCCGCCCAGGGCGAGGCCCCCGGCCGCGGGAGCCATGGAAGAACTCGGCACGCCCTGAGGCCTCGACGCCTGTCTCCGCACGGCTCCGTTCCGCAGTTTACGGGCAGGAGGCGTGCCGGTGTGGTGGCGCGTGTCCCACGAGGAGCTCGCCATGACCCACCTCCGGACCTTCTTCACGATTCTGGGCCTCCTGATCCTCGCCGCCTGCGGCGGCGGTAGCGGCAGCGCCGGCGACCCGAACCCGCCCATGCCCCCCCCGGCGCCCACCGGGCTCCTGGGCGCGCTCTCGACCTGGCCCTCGATGGGCGCGGCCATCGACGAGGAGACCGGCCAGTGCGTGCGGCTCTCCGGGCACGGATTCTCAGGCTTCCAGAGCGTGTCGGGTCTCGCGTTCGACCCGCACCTGGGCCGTATCTACGCCAGCGACGTGAACAAGCTGGAGTTGGTCGCCATCGACGCCGCGACGGGAATCGTCACCACCATCGGTCCCCTCTCCCTCGTGGTGCACGGGCTCGCCTTCGATCCCAACTCGAACACCTTGTATGGCGTGCACTCCCGAAACGACTTGCTCGTCACCATCGATCCGGGGACCGCCCGCGTGACCGTCGTGGGGCAGTTCAGCGGGTTCACCAGCACCGAGGGCCTTGCCTTCGATCCGATCACGAACACCCTCTACGGATCGGACTCGTCCTCCGACGAGCTGTTCACGATCGATCCGCTCACGGGTGAGGGCACCTCCGTGGGCGCGCTGGGCTTCGACGCGATCGCGGGCCTTGCGTTCGATCCCGACACGAGCACGCTCTACGGCATGGACGTGCACACGGACACGCTCGTCACCATCGACACCGCGACGGGAGCCGCCGTCGCGGTGGGGATCGAGCCGGACCACTCCATGCCCGGACTCGCCTTCGATCCCGCCACCGACACCCTGTACGCATCCGACCTGTCGGGGTACGCCATCCTCACCCTCGACACCTCGACGGCCGAAGGCTCCTTCTTCACGCAGCTGGGCTACGGCGAGGTCGAGTCGGCGGCCTTCGATCCGAACACGAACACCCTGTACGCTACGGACACCAGCGCACGGCGACTGCTGCGCCTCGACACGGCGACCGGACAGGCGACGTCCGTCGGACCCCGAGGCTCGGCCTCCTACGAGGGGCTCGCGTTCGATCCCGACACGAGCACGCTCTGGGCCGTCGACGCCTTGGACCGACGGCTCGTCGTTCTGGACACCACCACGGGCCAGGAGACCTACGCATTTCCCGACGACTCGATCGGCCCGTACAACGTCGAGGGCCTGGCCTTCGATCCCGGCACGGACACGCTGTACGCGACGACCGCGGCCGAGCTCCTGATCGTGGACACCTCCAGCGGCGCGGCCACGCCCGTGGGCGCCCTCGGGTTCAGCGGCGCGCGCGGGCTCGCCTACGATGCCGACGCGAACACGCTATACGGCTCCGACTTCGTCACGGACGAACTCCTCCGCATCGACACGACGACGGGCGCAGGCACGGCGGTGGGGCCCCTGGGCTACACAGACGTTCGAGGCCTCGCGTTCGACCCGAATGCGGACACGCTGTACGGAGTGGACCGGGTCCGGGACCTGCTCCTGGCCATCGAGCCGACCACAGGCGAGGGGGCGCCGAGGAACTACCTGGGCTGGGTCGAGGTCGCCGGCCTCGCCTACGACCCTGTCTCCAACGTGCTCTACGGCGCCGACCTGGACGAGGACCGGCTGCTCGTGATCGATCCCGGCCGCGGCGATGCCCGGGTCGTGGGCCCCCTGGGCTTCGAAGGGGTTTATGGACTGGCCTGCGATGCCACCACCGGGACGCTCTACGGAGCCGACCTGAAGACCAACGTGCTCGTTCGCATCGACACCACCACGGGGGCGGCCACATCGATCGGGCCGCTCCTCTACGGCTCGGTCTTCTCCCTGGCCTTCGACCCGAATACGGACACGCTCTACGGTGTGGACACCAACGGCACGGGTTGGCTCCTCACCTTCGACACGGCCACCGGGGCCGGCACCAAAGTGGGCCGGGTCTACACCGACCACCCCATCGTCGGCCTGGCCTTCGACCCCGAAACGAACACGCTCTACGGCACGACCTCGAGGTCCGGAGAACTCCTGGTGATCGACACCGCCACGGGGGCAGGCACCGTGGTGGCTACGACCGGGGAGTCCGTCGTGGCCCTGGCCTGGCGCTAGAGAGTGTGCGTGCCCAGGAGTCTTGGGTGGCGCTCCGACGCGGCCACAAAGGGCTCACTGGCGGAGTCTCGCTCACGCGGCCTTGGCGTGCGCGCAGACCTCGGGCCCGGACCTGGCTGGGGTGGAACTCCGGGTCAGGCTGCGTCGCGAAGACGCCTTACCGGCCGGAGGCGAGCCGACGGGTGCCGTGTATCGCGCGAACACCGGCGCGCATCACTCTGGATCATTCGGTGCCTGGGCTCCCACTGCGCGCTGGGGCCGCGAGTCAGGGCGGAAAGATCGTGGCAGGATTTCCTCTCGCTCCGTACGTTCGGGCCGTCCCACACGGAGGATAGGTGCCATGACCATCGTCGCATTCGTTCCCGATCCCACGGCAGCACACACCGTCGTCGCGTGGGCGCGAACTCTCGCCGAGGAAGCGGAGGCTCTGGAGTTCCTGTGCTGGGAACCCGAACCCGGAGAGGCCACGCAGGAGGCGGTCCGAGCGGCGCTAGGAGACGCTCGCGCACGCGTTTCGACGGTTCTCGAACCCGAACCCTTCCCCACCGTGGTGAGCAAGTGTGTCGAGTCGTCAGCTCGCCTGCTCGTGACGTGCCGGTTCGAACTGGCCGGAGGCCCTCGCCCTCGGACGTCGAGTGTCCTCATCGACGCCGCGCCCTGCCGGACGTTCGTCGCCCTCTACGGGGAGCACGGCCCCAAGGACGT
>JAUXCH010000879.1 GCA_030618975.1 Planctomycetia bacterium | reverse complement strand
GGCGGGTCCGCGCGCGCCGAAGGGCCTCGCGGCCCAGGCGCTCGGGGCGTGGGCGCCCGGGCGTCCCACGCACGACGCCTCGCCCGCCCTCGCGTTGGGCCTCGACCTCGCGGAGGACGGGGACGCGCCCGTCTTCCTCACCGATCGCGAGGACCCGGCGCCGCCTCCGGCCTACCGGCACGTGGGCGTCGGCGTCAAAGGTGCCAATGCGGCCATCCTCGGTGCGCGGCGGATCCTCGTGGGCACGGCAGGGCGCCTCGATGAGCGGGTCTTCGTCGACGTCTCGCTCTTCGGGCCGACGCCGCACGCCACCACCGTCAGGCTCGAGGCCTGGGCCGGCGGCGAGACACGCGAGATCGCGAGGGAGGACGTGACGCTCGAGCCGTCGCGAACGCTCAGGCTCGCCTTCCGCGTGCCGCGGACCGAGGCGGCGCTCCGGGTGCGGCTCGGCGACGACGCGCTGGCCCGGGACAACGAGGCGCTGCTGCTGCCCGACCAGCGCGCCGTCGTACGGGTGGCCGTCGACCTCCCCGACGACGTCCGCGCCGCGCTCCGGTTGGACGACGTGCTCCGCGCAGTCGGCGGAGCGCGCGTCGTCGAGGCGAACGGGAACGCGAACGGCGCCGCGAACGGCGACGCGGTCCCGGACCTCGCGTTCGTCCTGGAGCCGGGCCTGGAGCCGGGCCGGACGCCGGAGGCACCGATCGAGGTGGTGGTGCGCCCCTCGAGCGAGACGCTCGACGCCTGGGTCGGTCCGTATCTTCTCGAGCGCCGGCGCGTGATAGGCGGCGACGACGGACGGCCCCTGCTCGCAGGCGTCAGCCTCGAGGGCGTGATCTGGAGCGCGGGCGACGAGGCGCCCCCCGGGCTCCCGCTCGTGCTCGCGGGCGACGCGGTGCTCCTCGCGGAGGAGCGGGACGGCGCGCGCGTGCGGCTCCACCTGAACCTCTTGCCCACACGCAGCAATCTCGCGGCCTCGCCCGACTGGCCGATCCTCGTCTCGAACCTGCTCGACGCGGCCCGGCGGCGTCTGCCCGGACCGCGGCAGGTGAACGTGACGCTTGGCGAGGAGATCGTCTGGCGCGTGCCGGGCGGCGGCGCGCCGCCGAAGGGGCTCGTGCTCCTCGACCCGAACGGCGCGCGGCGTCCCGCGCGCGGCTTCGGTCTGGTCACGTGGGCCGTGCGTACGCCGGGCCTCCACCGCCTGGTGGACGAGGGCGGGGAGCGCGCGCGCTACGCGGCGCGGTTCGTGGACGCCGGCGAGTCGGATCTCCGGGCGGCGTCCACGTTCGACCGACCGCCCGCGGACGAGGCGCGCGGCCCGGGGGAGGCGTCGCCCTCCGGACGCCTCGAAGCGCGCCTCCTCGCGCTGCTCTTGCTGCTCGCGCTCGCCGCCGACTGGTTCTTCCTCGGGAGGCGGTCGTGATCCACCTCATGCGTCCCGAGGCCTTCCTGCTCGGCCTGCTCGTGGTGCTCGTGCTGCGGAAGCGCCTGCTCGCGGGGCCCTTCGTGACGACCCTGCGCGTGGTCCTGCTGCTGCTCGTCGTCGCCGTCCTGGCCGATCCGTGGATCGTCGGACGATCGACGGGGCGCGACCTCGTCCTCGTCGTCGATCGCTCGCGGTCGATGCCCGCGTCGGGACTCCGGCGTGCCGCCGAGATCCACGAGATCGCGCTCGAAAGCGCTCATAGGGGCGACCGGATCGGGGTGGTGACCTTCGGCCGCGACGCGGTCGTCGAACGGGCGCCGCAGGAGAACGCGCCGTGGGCGGCGCCCTCGCGCACGGTGGACGCCGACGCGACCGATCTCGCCGGCGCGATCGACGCGGCGCTCGCGCTCGTTCCGCCGGACCGTCCGGCCTCGCTCCTCGTGATCTCCGACGGGGAGTCCACGGGCCGCGATCCGGCATCCGCGGCGCGGTACGCGCTCCGGCGGGGGGTGAGGATCGACGCCGTGCCGGTGCGTCGTCCCGGCGCGCTCGACCTCGCCGTGGAAGAGATCGCGGTGCCGGCCGAGGTCGCGGAGGGCGAGCCGTTTCCGGTCACGATCTGGGTCCGGAGCGACCGCGACCTCGAGGCGCCCGTGACCGTGCACCGCGACGGGAAGGAGATCGCCTCGGGCACCCGGCAACTCCGGCGGGGGCTCAACGCGATCCGCCTGCGCGATCGTCTCCTAGTCGCGGGCGTCCACCGCTACGACGTCGTG
>JAUXCH010000984.1 GCA_030618975.1 Planctomycetia bacterium | reverse complement strand
TCACTCCATCGGGGCCGGGACGCCGCCATCGACGCCGTACCGGATCTCGTGATCGAGATCCCGCACGGCGCGACGCGGGCCGTGCACTTCGACGATCTCGCCAGCGTGCTCGTCGGGCCGTTTCCCGACGACCTGCGCTCCTTCTTCTTCGTGAACACCGACGTCGGGGCACCCGAGGTGGGGGAGGCTCTCGCCCGGCGCATCGTGAGGAATGAACCGGAACGTAAGGTGTCGGTGATCCGGTGCCTCGTTCCGCGTACGTTCGTCGACTGCAACCGCGTGATCGATGCCGGGGCGAAGCCGCAGGCCTCCGCGGCGGGGGAGGTGACGCCCGGTCTCGCACCCTACGCGCGGGACGCAGCGGACCAACGGCTGCTGCTCGACCGTTACGCGGCCTACCGGGAGCTCGTCACACGCGCCATGGACACGGTCTGCGGCGGCGGAGGGGAGGCGCTGATGCTCCACTCCTACGCGCCGCGCGAGGTGGACGTGCCGGTCGACGACCGCATCGTCGAGCGGCTCCGCGAGGCGTACGAGCCGGAGCGCGTGGGCACCTGGCCGCTACGGCCGCCGATCGACCTGATCGTCAGGACGCCGGAGGGCGAGCTGCTCGCCTCCGAGTCGATGCTCGCTCGCATCCGGGACGCCTTCGTCGAGGCGGGGCTCGAGGTGGCGGAGGGGCGGACCTATCCGCTCCACCCGAGCACGATGGCGCACGTCTACGCACGGCGCCACCGAGGGCGAACGCTCTGTCTCGAGATGCGGCGCGACCTGCTCGTGCCTGCGTTCACGCCGTTCGCCGAGATGCCCGGGGATCCCGACAAGGTGACTCGGATGGCCGGGATCCTCGCGCGCGCGCTGAGGCACTGAGGCCCGGTCCTCAGAGGCGGAGGCCGAAGCCGGCGACGACGGCCACGCCCCCTCGGTAGGGGCTGCGCTGGGGATCCACGCCGATCTCTGCCGAGACGTGCCAGCCGGAGCGGAGGGGAACGGTCATGCCCAGTCCGCCGCCGCGGAAGCCCTCGTCCTGGTTCCAGGCCCTGACGTGCAGCCGCCCACGTCCCAGACGGGTGAGATCGAGCGTGCCCCCGGAGGGCAGGAACTCTTCGGGCATCCAGCGGTGTCCTGCGGGCAGGGCGTCGAACGCGCCGCGGATCGGATCCGCCTCGTCGACCTTCGGCGCCGCGACGGGCGGCCGGAAGGCCGCCGCGAGAGTGCGACGGTCGATCGCCGCAGCGGCGGTGCGCCACGTGTCCACGGTCCCGAGGGCAGCGAGATCGCGTACGGCGCGGGGTTCGTTCGACGTGTCGTGGAGCGCCCGGGCGGGTTTGCTCTGCACGGGTCGCGTCGGAGTGTCCAGGGGGCCGGCCCGGGAGAGCGAGCAGCCGCCCAGGACGAGGACGGCGAAGAGGGGACCGAGGACCGTGGGGCGCATCGTGCTTCTCCTACCTGTAGTCCGACACGCGGACCCCTCTCCCGGCGCGTGCGCCGGTGGGCGACGCGCCCGGAGCGAGGGCAACGGTCGTTGTGGACGGGGTGACGGACGCGGCCTTGGCGACCGTGGGTGCGGCGTGGGAAACCCGAGCTCGCGTGGGACCCCGCATCGCCATCTCGAAGAGCAGGCCGCGGTGGTCGGCGACCCCGGGGGCCTGAGTCACGAGGGACGTCTTCACGAAGGGCAGCTCGAACG
>JAUXCH010000288.1 GCA_030618975.1 Planctomycetia bacterium | reverse complement strand
GATGTTGGGTTAAGTCCCGCAACGAGCGCAACCCTTGCCCTATGTTGCCAGCGGTTCGGCCGGGGACTCATGGGGAACTGCCGGTGATAAACCGGAGGAAGGTGGGGACGACGTCAAGTCATCATGGCCCTTACGCCTAGGGCTACACACGTGCTACAATGGCCGGTACAAAGGGCTGCCAACTCGCGAGAGTGAGCGAATCCCAAAAAGCCGGTCTAAGTTCGGATTGCAGTCTGCAACTCGACTCCATGAAGCCGGAATCGCTAGTAATCGGAGATCAGAACGCTCCGGTGAATACGTTCCCGGGCCTTGTACACACCGCCCGTCACGCCATGGAAGCCGGGAGTGCCCGAAGTCCGTGACCCAACCTTAGGGAGGGAGCGGCCGAAGGCAAATTCGGTAACTGGGGCGAAGTCGTAACAAGGTAGCCGTAGGGGAACCTGCGGCTGGATCACCTCCTTTCTGGAGATGCCGAGTAGGGCCGCGGTTTTTTGGCGGTTCACGAAAGGCTCTCGAGGTGAACGTCGGCGAGTACGACGAGCTGACACCCGAGATTCAGAAGGAGGTGTCGCGATGAGTGGCTCCACCGGCGAGGAAAGGTTGAGACTCCTCCTCAAGCCTCTGAAGCTGCCTTCCTTCGCCTCCGACCACGCCGAGGTGGCGCGACTGGCGACCGAGGAGGGCTGGAGCTACACGCGCTACCTCATGGAGTTGTGCGAACGGGAGATCGTCGATCGGGGGCAGCGGCGGATCGAGCGCCTGCTTCGGCAGAGCGGCCTGCCGCTGGAGAAGACCCCGGAGACGCTGGACGCCTCGAAGCTGACGGCGAAGGTACGCAAGCAACTGGGCACGCTCTACGAGGGAGCCTTCGTCGACCGAGCCGAGAACGTGCTGGCGTTCGGCCTTCCCGGCCGCGGAAAGACCCACGCCTTGTGCGCGTTGGGTCACGAGCTCGTGAGGCAGGGCTACTCGGTGCTCTTCCTGCCGGCCTACAAGCTCGTACAGCGGCTTCTGCTGGCCAAGCGGGAGCTGGAGCTGGAGCGCGCGATCAGCCCTCCACGACACGACGTCCGAGCCGTGCAAGGACGGGAGGCGACGGCCACGCCCAGCAGGTCATGGGAGTGGAAGAACCGCGAAGTGGTGGGGGGGCGTCGCGAGAACGGCAGCCGGCGCCCGTACCGGCAGGTCGAGTCCGAATCCCATGGCCTCCCATGGACAGGGCGGCCGCCTGGCCGTCGAGCACACCGCGCCGCTCTCGAGTCGTGCGGCAAGCCGACTCCTCGACGTGCTGAAGGAGATGTCGGTGGAGCTGGAAGCCGAACTCCTCGAGCAGGTCCTGCTCTCTCTCTGGCTTGGGAAGGGGGAGGGCCCGGGGCCGCGACGGCAGGACCGGGCCGAGTCGGTGATCGTCTCGGCGGCGCGCGCGAGTAGGCTGTGCGCCTCATGCGCGATCCTGCCTGGTTCTCGTTCCTCGCCGCCCTCCTGCTGCCGTTCCTCCTGCTCCCCGACGTGGCCCGGGGCGACGACGCCGGGCCGGACGGGCCCGGAGCCGAGTACCGCACGCACGCCGAGGTCGCCAGCCGGCTGAAGGCGATCCGGGAGCTGGCCTGGGGGCGGGGGCTCTTCGCCGAGGTCGTGACCTACGGCACGAGCGCGGGCGGACGGTCGCTCCTCGCCCTGCGCCTGGGGCGATCGACGCCGACCGTGCTCGTCCACGGGGGCCTCGGGGCGCGCGACGCGGCCTCCTCCGCGGCCTGCGTGGCGCTGGCCGAGCGTCTGGCCCGGGGGGGAGCGCCCCTCGCGCAGCTCTCGTGGCTCCTGCTGCCGGCGCCGAACCCCGACGCCCTCGACGCCTTCCTGGCCGGACGGCCTCCCGCGGGCGGCGGCGCGTTCGACCGCGACCGCGACGGCCGTCGCGGCGAGGACGGGCCGCAGGACGTGAACGGCGACGGCGAGATCCTCGAGATGCGCCGCGTCGACGCGCGGGGACCGTGGGCCCCGGGCGAAGACGCGCGTCTCCTCGAGGAGCAGGGAGTCGACGCACGCCGCCCGGTCTCGTACGTCGTCCTGCCCGAAGGGCTCGACGACGACGGCGACGGCGACGTGGCCGAGGACATGCCGGCGCTCGACCTCACGCGTCAGCTCGCCGGCTTCCGGGACGACAAGGGGCCGTGGCGCGGCGACGGTCCGTTTCCCGGCTACGCCCCGGAGGCGCGTGCCCTCATGGAGCTGTCCTTCGCCGAGACGGGGCTCGTCGCGTGGTACGGCTACACGGGAACCGGCTCGCACGTGCTCCGCGCGAGCGAGCAGGGCAAGAGCGCCGACGCCGACGACGCGCTCTACGGGCTGCTCGGCGCGGCGGTCGAGGAGCGTACGGGCCTCGGCGTGCAGAAGGCGTCGGCGGTACGGGGGGGCGAGAAGAACCCGGGCAGCGACCTGGACTGGGCGTGCGTGCACCTGGGCGTGCCCGCCTTCCGCATCCCCGTCTGGTTTCTCGACGAGGAGGAGCGAAAGGGGGAGAAGGGCAAGGTGGCCGGCGAGCTCGACTGGCTGCTCTGGAACGACCGCGTGCTGGAAGGGAAGGGCTTCGTCGCCTGGACGCCCTTCCAGCATCCGACGCTCGGCAAGGTCGAGATCGGCGGGTGGCTGCGGTTCACCCGCTGGGAGCCGCCCACCGACCTGCTTCCCGCCGCGGTGGCGAAGGTCGTGGACGGTCCCCTGGCGCAGGTCGGCTTCGTGCCGCGCCTGGCGGCCGACGTGCGGGTGGGGCCCCGCGGCGGGGGGCGCTGGCTCGTGACGGCACGGGCCGCGAACCCCGGCGGACTCGCGACCGACTCGGCCGTGGCGGCGAAGCAGCGACTCGACGTCCGCGTGCGCGTCCGCTTCGTGAAGGCGGCCGGCGCCGAGATCCTCGCGGGCCCCGAGGTCGCGAACGCGGGGCGTCTCGAGGCCGGCGGCGTGGCCGCGGAGCCCGCTCGGTGGCTCGTGCGGCTCGAGAAGCCGGGGACGCTCGGCACGCTCCGCGTCGAGCACCCGAAGACGGACGACCACGTCGTGGAGGTGAAGACGCCGTGACGAGACGCCGGCTCCTGCTCCCGTTGGTCCTGCTCGCCCTGCTCGTGCTCCTGCTCGTCCCGGTCCGGGGTCCGGGCGCGCGCGCCGAGGATCCGGCGCGCGACCTCGCCTTCCTGACCTTCGACCGCTACTACGACGTGGAGCAGGTGGCGGCGGCGCTGTACGCCGTGCACGACGCCCTGCCGCGCTGCACGCGCCTGGAGTCGATGGGGCGGAGCCGCGAGGGGCGCGAGCTGTACGTCCTCACGATCTTCGACCCGGCGAGCGGCGATCCGGACCTGAAGCCGGCGATGTACATCGACGGCAACACGCACGGCAACGAGGTCCAGGCGACCGAGGTCTGCCTGTTCACGATCAAGTACCTGCTGACGAAGGACGACCCGTGGGTGCGCGACCTCCTGCGGCACGTGACCTTCCACGTCGCGCCCACCGTCAACCCGGACGCGCGCCACCGGTTCTTCCACACGCCGCAGACGCCGCACTCGCCGCGCCGGGTCTTGAGGCCGCACGACGACGACCGGGACGGACGCGCCGACGAGGACGGTCCCGACGACCTCGACGGCGACGGGCACATCCTCCGCATGCGGATCCGGGACGAGAACGGGGAGTACGTCGTCGACGAGCGCGACGACCGCCTGATGCGGCGGCGCGAGCCGGGCGAGAAGGGGCAGTACCGGACCCTCGGCCTCGAGGGCACCGACGAGGACGGGGACGGCCGTCTCAACGAGGACGGCGAGGGCGGCGTGGACCCGAACCGCAACTGGCCCGCACACTGGCGGCCGGCCGCCATGCAGCACGGCGCCGGCCCCTACCCCCTGTCGGAGCCGGAGACGCGCGCGACCGCTATCTGGATCCTCGACCACCCGCACATCGCCGGCGTCCAGAGCTACCACAACACGGGCCGCATGATCCTGCGTCCTCCGGCGGCGTGGTCCGACAAGGACGTTCGCATGCCCGCGTCGGACAAGCGCCTCTACGACGAGATCGCGAAGCGCGGCCTCGTGGTGCTGCCGACGTACGAGTACCTGCCGATCCGTACGCTCTACGCGGTGTTCGGCGGGTTCATCGCCTGGACCTGGTTGGACCTCGGCGCCTTCTCGTTCACGAACGAGCTCTGGGGCGACCTCGGCCAGGGCGTCCCCGGCGCCGACGAGGACAGCCGGATCGCCGCGCTCCGCTGGAGCGACGTCGCGCTGCACGGCGAGGGATTCGTCCGGTGGCACGAGGTGGACCACCCGCAGTACGGCAAGGTCGAGCTCGGCGGATGGAAGCGCTTCACCGTGCGGAGCACCCCGGTGGACTTCCTGGCCGAGACCTGCGTCCGCAATTGCCTCTTCTCGCTGGAGCACGCGGCGATGCTGCCGCGTCTCTCCGTCGAGGTCCTCGGTCCCGTCGAGGGGGGGCGCCTCCGGGTGCGGGTCGTCAACGAGGGCGTGCTGCCGACGATCCACCAGATGGCGCGCCGCCACGGCACCGTGCCTCCCGACCGCATCCGCGTCGAGGGCGCGCGCGTCGTGGCCGCCTCCCGGCCCCGGGCGGGTCGACCGGCCGCCGTGGTCGAGGTGCGGGGCGGGGCGGTGATCCTGTCCGCGGGCATCGAGGGAAAATCCTCGTTGGAGCTCGATCTCTACCTCGCCGAGGGCGAGCCGCAGGCGGTCGTGCTCGAGAGCCGGATGGGCGGCGAACACCGGAGGGACCTGCCGTGAGACGTGCCGTCCTCCTCCCGCTTCTGCTCGTGGGAGCCCTGGCCGTGCCGGGGGGGGCCGAAGAGGAAGCGCCCCACTTCACGAACGTCGCGCAGGCCCTGGGCCTGGAGGGGGTCCGGGCCAAGGACGTGATCTTCACGGATCTCGACGGCGACGGCTACCACGATCTCTGTCTCGACCGGCAGCGCCTGTTCCTCGGCGTGCAAGGGAAGCGCTTCGAACCGCACGAGGACTCCGGCCTCGAGTTCCCCGTCGTGCGGTTCGTGCCGCTCACGAAGGACGGCCAGCCCGACGAAGCGAAGGCGAAGGAACGGCCGTACGTTCCCCAGTACCTCTACTTCGCCGACGTGGACTCCGACGGCGACGAGGACGCGCTCTGGGGCGTCAAGAGCCACTGGGAGTTCGCTTCTCCGTCCGGCTGGAAGGGGGTCGAGGAGGCGGATCACGGGCTTCGCAGCCGGGTCTACCTGAACGACGGGAAGGGGCGTTTCGTGCGGGCCAAGGGCAGTGGCTACACGGCCCAGGACGCGTTCGGCCCCGTCATGGCGCTCGCGATCGTGGACGTCGACCTCGACGGGCGGCTCGACCTCTTCGAGGGGCGCGAGTACCGGCAGTACGGCGCGCTCCAGGGCTGCGGCGTCGACCGCCTGTGGCGCGGCGACGGACACGGGGGCTTCGAGGACGTTACCGAGCAGGCGGGACTGATGACGGTCCCCCAACCGGGCGGCGAGCGGTCGTCGCGTCCGACCTACGGCGTCACGCACGCCGACGTCGACGGCGACGGGTGGCCCGATCTCCTCGCCCTCTCCTACGGCCGGCAGTGGAACCGGCTGTGGCTGAGCCAGGGGGACGGCACGTACCGCGACGTGGGCCTGCCCAGCGGTTTCGCCGGCGATGCGATCACCCACGGGCGCTACCCGGATCGTGCCCGGCGCCCGCCCGAGCGACCCTTCCGCAGCAACGGCAACACGTTCGACTGCGCGGTCGGCGACGTGGACGGCGACCTCGATCTCGACCTGTTCCTCGGCGAGATCCAGCACGCCTGGGCGGGCGAAGCGTCCGATCCCTCGTCCCTGCTCGTGAACGAGGGTACGCGCTTCACGCGCCGCCCGGTGCAGGACTGCCTGCCACCCAGGACGTTTCGCGACCCTCGCAACTTCAACTACGGCGACCTCCACACGGCGTTCCTGGACGTCGACAACGACGGCCGACTCGACCTCCTCATCGGGTCGGGAGACTACCCCGACGGTCAGTTCCTCCGGCTCTACCGGCAGCAGGACGACGGCGCCTTCGAGGAGATCACCGAGGCGGCCGGCTTAGACTGGGAGGGCTGCGGCGGCCTCTCGATCGGCGACTTCGATCGCGACGGGGACGTCGACATCCTCGCCGGCCGGTCCTTCATGCGGTTGAACCAGGCGCACCGGGACCGGTACATGGGCGGGATCACCGCGAACGAGGTGGGCCTGTTCCGCAACGACCTGGCGAATCGCACCGGCCACCACTGGCTGAACGTGCGTCTCGTGGGGCGGGGGCGAGGTGGGGCCAACCGGTCCGGCATCGGAGCCCGGGTGCTCGTGACCGCCGGCGGCGTCACCCAGCTCAGGGAGATCCGGTGCGGGTCCGGGCTCTCGAACCACCAGGACCCGGCCGAGGCGTGTTTCGGGCTCGGCACGGCCGCCCGCGTCGAGCGGCTCGAGATCCGCTGGCCCGACAGGCAGCACACCGTGCAGGTGCTCGAGGATCTTCCGGCCGACCGCTTCGTCACGGTCCGGCAGGGCAAGCGGAAGCCGAGGCTCGAGAAGGCGCGGTAGCCGCGCTAGCCGGCCGGCGGCGTGGGCGTGGCCGGCGGCGTGGGCGTGGCCGGCGGCGTGGGCGTGG
>JAUXCH010000966.1 GCA_030618975.1 Planctomycetia bacterium | reverse complement strand
CTTCGACCGTCCGACCCGCCTGAAGCGGGAGCACGACCTCCTGACCGTCCGGGACGACCTCCTGCACCCTCGGCCCGCGCCACGGCCGCTCGCGGGTGGGCCACGACGTGACCAGGACGCGAAGGGGCAGCGCGGGGAGACCTGCGAGGTGGACGCTTCCGCTCGCGTCGGTGCGGGGCGCAGTTTCCTCGAGCCCCCGACCGACCAGTTGCAGCGGCACGTCCTCCACGGGCTGGCCGTCGGGCCCCACCACGCTGAGGGTGAGCGAGCGGTCGGTCGCCACCGCGTGCGCACGGAGCACGAGGTCCTTCGCGTCCGTCGCGACGTCGGCCAGCTCCGCCGCGAGGGGGCGCCACACGGTCCCGAGTAGGCGTGGGTCCGGCCGCACGTCGCCGAGGAACACCACCCGCACGCGCCGGTTTCGAGGGAGGTACCAGCGGAATCTCCCTTCCTCGAACGTCACGGCGTGGTGCACGGAGCCGTCGTCGCAGTCGAACCGGAGACTCGCGTACGGGATCGGCTCGCCCGCGAGATCGAGGAGGCGGCCCGTGATCAGCGCGGCGGGCTCCAGGACGATCTCGACTTCAGTCTCCTCCGGAGCGACCTTCCGGGCCGGCGCCTGCAGGTACGGATCCTGCGCGAGCGCGATGCCCGGCATCAAGAGGACGGGTTCGAAGGGCAGCAGCACCTCTGCGAACCCCTCCCCGTCCGTCACCGCCCCCGCGAGCCTCTTCCCTCCGACAGAGGCGTGGATCGTGATCCCCGGGATGGCGTCGCCGTCCGTCGTTCGGAGGTGGACGCGGACGGGGCGCCGTTCGGGCAGGGTGAGCTCGAGCCTGACGTCGGGTGTTTCCTCGGACAGCTCGACCGTATGCTCGAGCAGGACGGCGCCACCTCGGCTGATCCGCAGCATCCACGGTCCCGGAGGCAGGTCGTGGTAGCCAAAGCGCCCCCGTTCGTCCGTGCGGCGCGGCGCAGGACGAGGGGCGCGTCTGGCTTCTCGCAACCTGCCCGGCTCGAGCGCGACCTCGACGCCCTGCTGCACGTCCCCGCGTTCGTCCGAGACGAGGCCACGGAGCGTGCACGGCGCGCCAGGCATGAGGCGGCCCAGGTCGAGGGTCGCGCCGCTGTCCAGGGTCATAAGGGTCGTCTGGAGGAGTGCGTGGCCGCGCGCGGCGACGGTCAACGCATGCGCGAGGTGCGGCGTGAGCCCGTCGAGGAGGAAGCTGCCCGCCTCGTCCGTCTCCCCGGCCGCGAGCGAGAGCGGGTCGCCCTGGGTGAAAACGCTCACGAGCGCACCGGCGAGTACCTTGCCGTCCCGGCCCACGATCCTGCCTCGTACGGAGGTCCCGCGGACGAGCTCGAAGTCCACCCTCTCCTGGGTGCCCACCGCTCGCTTGGCGCGCGCGTATCCGGGGGCGAGGGCGTACACGTCGCTCGTGGTGGCCTTCGCGAAGCCCGGCAGCTCGTACGCGCCGTCCTCGCCGGTCGTGACCGAGGGGAGCAGGACCCACGACAGACCGACGCGGGCCCCCTCGATGGCCGCCTTCGTCCGCGCGTCACGGACGTGCCCGCGAATCACGCGGCCGGAGAGGAGGATGATCTCCAGCTCGCCTGTACCTGTAACCGGCGTCGTCGTCCGGGCCGGTTCGGGCATGCCCCAGCCCGCGTGCCGGGGTAGACACATGACGCCTGCCTCCACGCCCGCGGGGAGGGCGCCGAACTCCGCGCGTCCGTCGGCATCGGTGGTCGCCTTCCCGTCGAGCAACGTGCGCTCGGACCGACCGAAGGTCATGAG
>JAUXCH010000729.1 GCA_030618975.1 Planctomycetia bacterium | reverse complement strand
CGCTCGACGTACGTGACCCTCACGCCGCGCGCGCTGAACCCGCCCACCAGGAAGCGCCCGTCCTCACCCGTCGTGACGTGCCGGCCCTCCCTCGGCGACGGCCCCCTCACGGTGAGCTTGATGCCTCCCACGGGACGACCCTGTTTGTCGACCGCGTGTCCCCGAAGCGTGAAGGTTCCCACCCGCCCCAGGCCGATTCCCCATCCACGGCGCGGTTGGACGTCGTAGCCCGGATCGGCCGCGAACGGATCGAACGGATCCACCCGTCCGCCCGCGAGGAGGAACAGCCGGACGTAGCCACCCTCGTTGCTCCCCTCCAGCCGAAACGACGCCGCGGTCCCCGCGACGTCCAGGTCGGGCGTCCGAAACACGGCGGCAGGCTGCGCGTCGGGGTCCAGGGGACGCACGGGCCACCAACGCGCTTCCACGCGCGCGGTCGTGATCTCGGGATCGACGCTCACGACCTCGCCGGAGAACGACCAGGGCGGGGCTTCGTTCGCCTCACGCCCGGCTGGGTCCTCCGGTGCCGCGTTCACGGGATGACCCTGCAGCGTGGGTGCCTCGCGAACGGCCGGCGCGTCCCGCTCGACGCTTTCGTCAGGAGGCGCGTCGGGGCTCCCAGGCCACGCGAGGAGCACCAGTACCCCGAGGGCGAGCGCGAGGATCGACCCGAGTACGCGGCGGCGCCTGCTCGTCATGGAGCCGATCGTAGCGCGAACCGGTTGCGCCGGTGCCCGTCACTCTTCGAGGTCCACCGAGGCATGCCACGCGCTACCCGCCCCCCCGGCTCGATCGCGAACGAACGTACGGTTCCCGCTCCGTACCGAACGGTCCGACCTTCGCCAGCGCCTGGCTCCGTCCGAAGCGGCGGCATCCGGAGGGTCGGGTCCGGGCGTTCGCCCGTTCGGGAGGGTCGATTCGCGTTACCCCTTGCATGGTGCCTGGCACCGTACGAGGGGTACGGTCAGAGATCGTGATAGGACCGGAAGACCCGGTTGACCTCCTCCGGGTCGAAGTGGCTGGGGTCGAAGTCGTCGCCCATCCACTCCAGCACGAACGCGTGCTCGTCGTGGTCCGGGTCTGCGAGCACCTCGAGATTCAACGCGTAGCCCCAGACACCGCCGGAGGACTCCGGCGGACAGGCGTTCTGCCCCCCGAGGCACCAGGGCGCGGGTCCCGCCTTCTTGGGATCGAGCCGCTCGGCCACGCGGATCTCGTGGAGCCACTCGTCCCCGAAGTCGTACAGGTAGTAGAAACGGCTCCCCTTGCGCGTCGCCACCTCGTCGAGCCTCACCGTCGTCTCGTCCGCTGCCAGCCCTACGCTGAACTCGGGATCTGCGTATCGCCAGGAACCGTCCCGCGCCTCGAACGCGTGCAGGTGTTCGTCGTGCCAGCCCATGACGTCCTGCAGGAGGTCGTGCAGTTCGCCGAGCGTGACGCGGCCCGAGACCTGCAGGCGCCGGGTGACGGGAGGCTCCGAGTCCACGAGCTCGATGTCGAGGACGTAGACCTTCTCCGGTCTCTTGCGCTTCGGGGACCGCCGGGAGGGGGAAGCCGGCGATGGCTCGGGGAGGTGGAGATCGACCGGCTCCCTGCGCTCGCCTTCCTCCACGTCGACCACCAGGAGCGACGCCAACGTCACGCACTCGGGGTACGTCCGCAGGAAGGCCTCCCGGTCGAGGGTGCCCGACATCTTGGCGAATTCCCGGAACCGCGCTTGCAGCCAGCTCAGGGCCTCGTCGGCCTGCGATGCGTCCACGGGCTCCCCGACGAGATCGAGCAGGCAGTGCGGACCGGCCTGGAAGATGCGGGCGGGCAGCAGGTCGCCCTCCTTGCACCGCAGGGCGAGGTCGGGCGCGTCCACCAGCCGACTGGGACCTCCCGTGAATGCGTCCGTCACCGTGACCCCAAGGCCGGCCCGCCCGTACTCGACGCGGTACAGGCCCGTTCGCTCCTCGCACCGCGACGCGAGGACCGAGCAGCGCTTCTTCCCGAGGCGACCGGGCCGGGCCAGGAGGGCCTCGGCCGGCGTCCGGCCCCCCTCCTCGTCCCGCCAGTCGAACAGGACCAGGTGCATGAGGTATCCGATGTCCTTCTGGCGAGGTGGGCGAACGGCCGAGAGGGGGGCGAGCAGCCGATCCATGACGTCCTGGGACGTCGGCTCGCGCTCGAAGTGGCCTACGAGGACGTCCAGCACCTCATCGGCACGCTTCTGCCATCGTCCGAGATCGGAATCCACGGGCGGGCCGTCCGCTAGATCCTCCTGCGCCGGCGGGAGCCCGTCGTCGTCGTCCTCCTCTTCTTCGTCCGGCCACCCGTAGACGTACTCGTCGTCTTCGTCGCTGCCGTCGGTGATCTCCCCGGTCTCGAGGTACGTGAGGTAGCTCTTCGTGTCCGGATCCATGTTCCGCCAGCCCTTGGGGTCAGCCCTCCGGAGCGCCGCGATGATCGGAGCGTAGAGCTCCAGCGGTACGGACGCGAAGCACTCGCCCTCCTCCATGCCGACGAAGACCAGCCCGAACGCCCGCAGCCTTCCGCCCACGCCGTGGGGCAGGTCCCGGGACCAGTCCCACGGGACCTCGAGGCCTCGGCGCGTGTCCTCGGTGAGGTCCGTGAGCGGGACTCCCTCGTCAGCCACGATCCCGGCGAGCTCCGCGCGTTCGCGAGATCCCATGGCCTTGGCGAGCACCTCGGCCAGATGTTCCGGGTCGAGCAGCGCCTCTTCGATGCGTGTGGCCACGCGCGCCTTCCCCCCCTCCGGACTCAGCCCGTGCAGGCGCGCGATGGTGCGAAGCCAGCCCACGGGCAGGCTCTCCAGCCACGCCCACGCCTCGCAGGCGTCGGGAAGATCCCTGGCCTCCTGGCGAGCCACCCTCTCCTTGCCGGGAATCTCGTAGGCCCTGCACCTGAGATCGTCGGCGATATCCTCCTGCAGGCAGCGTAGCTCCTCGTCGGAAGCCTCCGGGG
>JAUXCH010000194.1 GCA_030618975.1 Planctomycetia bacterium | reverse complement strand
TTAGCCTGTGCGATAAAGCGGGCCTCGGCAGCCTGCAGGAGAGCACGCCGGAGCGCGTCCTACTCCCGCGCGCCGCCGCGCTTCGCGCCGGCGACGCGGGTCCTCAGCGCAGCCGCGTCGGGGAGTGCGCCGAGGGCTTCCTCGCCGCCGGCCAGGAGGGCGTCGACGTCGAGCGCCGCCGCGAGGAGGGCCTCGAAGCCCGCGTCGGCCCAACCCAACCCGGACTCGGGGTGGTGGGCAGCCAGCGGGAGGATCCACGCGCCGGGATCCGAGGCCGCGCCCGAGAGCGTGCCGAGCGCCATCTGGAACGCGCCGGCCGCACGCACCATCCGGGCTTCGGCGGGCTCCTCGATCCTGAGCCCCATCTCGGCGCCCAGGGTCTTCTCCCACTGGCGGGTCAACGCGTCGGCCAGGTCGTCGAGGCCCGAGCCCGGACGGTCCTCGTAGTGGAGTTCCACCCAGGGGAACTCGCCGCCCGACAGCCCCGCGTCCTCGAGGATCTTCTTCGCGGCCTGCACGTCGGACTTCGGCGCGCTCGGGGCCGAGCCCGGTCCCGCGACGCCCGGCGGCACGAGGCGCCACGCCTCCTGCGGCGCGGGCCAGAGGGTCCGCTTTAAGCGGTTCCGGTCGATCGCCAGCGCGAGCGCCCGACGGACCTCGGGCTTGTCGAACGGCGGCCGGTCGGCACGCAGCCTCAGCAGCAGCAACGGGCCCGCCCGGCGTTCCCGATAGCCCCGCAGGCTCGCGGTCGCCTTCCGCGTGTCGCGTGCGGCGAACGCCATCCACTGGAGCTCGCCGTTCTTCAGACGCCGCAGGTCCTCCTCGGCGCCCTGCCCCGTGTAGCAGAAGATCTCCTCCGTCTGCCCCGCGTGCGGGCCCCGGTAGGACGGATTGCGGATCAGGTGGACGACCGAGTCCGGGTTGGGAACGTCGAACCGGGGCTTGGGTCCGCGTCCCTTCAGCACGTACGCGCCGTTGGCGAGCAGCGTGGAGGGATCGAACGCCCGCTCCCCGCTCGCGATCGTCTTGGCGTGGAGGGGCCCGAACGCGGGCCGGGAGAGCAGATCGGGGAGCCACGGGCAGCGGTGTTCGAGGAGGACCACGAGGGTGTGATCGTCCACCACCCTGGCCGCGACGTCCTTCCCGAAGGCGTCGAACGCGTCGTAGACCTGGCCCTTGAGAGCGCGACGCGCGCTCTTGAAGGCCTTCCGCGCCTCCTTCGCCTTGTCGGCGGGGAAACGGTCCGTCCCCCACCTCAGGAGGCGCTTCACGGCCGCGTCGTCGAGCGCCTCGGCGAGGGGCCGGACGCCCGTCCGATCCAGCAGGTCCGAGAGCTCCTTGCCCGGGATGCCCTCGCCGTGCTCGTCGAGCAGGTCCTGGATGCCCTTGGACGCGCTGCTGAAGGCACGCATGGCGCGGTCCCCGTCGGCGATCCCCGCGCAGCCCTTCAGCACGCGGAACGCCGCCGCGTGCACGGACGGCTCGTAGGGATCCAAGGCGCGCTTCCAGGCGGCCACGAAATCCTGCGCCTTGACCTGGGAGCCGTCGCTCCAAGCGCCCTTCCGGTCGAGGTGGAAGCTCCACGAGAGGCCGTCGGCCGCCTCCACCCAACGCTCGGCGGCCGCGGGAACGATCTTGCCGGTCACGGCGTCGCGCGCCGTGAGGCCGTCGTACAACGCCGCGACGAGCCGTTCGTCGTTCGTGTTCCGCGTCCAGGCGGGATCGAGGACGGGCCAGAGCCGCTCGCTGTAGGCCAGGGCCTGGTCGTCGGCCGCGCGGCCCGGCACGGCGGCCAGCAGGGCGAGCACACAGAGGACGGCACAGAGGACGATCGGGAAGTGGCGAACCTGCATGGTGGACTAGTCCTCCTTTCGCGACGCGTCTGACCGGGGCCCGGTGGGCCGCTGCTTCGCCAGGGCCCGAACCACGGAGGGTGGCACCCAGGCCGAGACGTCGCCCCCGAGCGAGGCGACCTCCCGCACGAGGCTGGACGACACGAGCGCCACCTGCGGCGAAGGCGCCAGGAACACCGTGTCGATCTCGGGTGCGAGCCCGCGGTTCGCCCAAGCCATCTCCAACTCGTACTCGTAGTCGCGGACCCCACGCACGCCTCGGAGCAGGACGACTGCGCCCGAGCGCTGGGCAAACTCGACCAGCAGTCCGTCGAAGGGCCGCACGCTCACGTTCGAGTACGGGGCGACGAGCGCCTCGAGCATCGCCACGCGCTCGGCGAGCGGGAACCAGGTCCGGCCGCCCCCCTCGCTGACCGCCACGACGAGGGCGTCGAAGATCGCCCCGCCCCGGCGGATCAGATCCAGGTGCCCGTGTGTCACGGGATCGAACGTACCCGGGAAGACGGCGACGTGCTCACTCATCGAAGATGCCCCAGGGATCGAGGGACGGTTGGTCGTTGAACATCATGCGGCCTCCTCTGCCGCCCGTCCCCACGGTCGGCTGGAAGTTGAACTCCAGCCCGACGTCGTCGCGACCCCGAAGGCTGAACCCGAAGAACCAGGCGTGGTCCGCGCTATAGCGGCCCAGCACGAAGCGCGTCCGGTTCTCGTCGTTCTGGAGGTCATACTGCTCGAGCAGGCGGAATCCGTACTTATCGCTCCAACGCCAGGCGAGATCGATGAAGGGGGCCGTCGCCTCGCCGCGAACGTAGCGCAGGCCGGTGAAGAACGCCAGCCGCTCGTGCGGTTGGCCGCCGCCGCCGATGGACGCGCGGTAGAACTCCCCGGCCTCGATGTCCCAGCGGCCCTCCCCGCCCAGGAACATCCGTTCGCGCGGCTGGGCTCGCAGCTGGTAGTCGATCTCGCCGGGTCCGTCGAGCCCCCAGGGTCCCACGTCCTCCTGGTGCCCGAGCCACGAGAGCTCGAGATCCAGCACGTTCCGGGTCCCCCCGTGCCCGTCGTGCGTCTGCACACGGTTCCTGAACCGGAGGAACGTCTCCGTGCGCTCCTCCCGGGTGTCCGTGAGGTCGAAGAACGGCACCTCCGCGAGGTCCGTGTCATTGAACCAGCGCCCCGTGAAGCCCGCGTCGACGTCCATCACGTGGCGAAGTCGGCGGAGCTGGAAGATCCCTCCCTGCGCGCGGGGCCAGGCCTTGTGGATCTGGAGATTCGCCCGTGCGCCTCCGAGGAACGCCGCCCGCGTCAAGTCGTCCTCCCCGTCGTTCCGGTCCAGGTAGCGGGCGGCGTAGATCCCGCCGTACGAGCTGATCCGCACGTCCTTCAGGTCGAAGGCGAGGTTCACCCGCGTGTCGGTCTGCAGCCGGATCGCGTCGTAGGACGGCTCGTCGAGGTTGATGTCGAAGACACGCTCGAGGCGACCCGCCCGGCTCACGCTCGTGAGATCGATCGTCGGACGCCCCCGGCTCCGCGGCACGAGCAGCGGGACCGAGGTGAACCAGAGCGCCAGCTGCGGCAGTTCGGTCGTCTCGGTCACGAAGTTGCGCTCGTGCCACTTGCCGATCAGCGTGGAGACGAAGGTCTCCCGCTGGTAGCGGAGCCGGCCGTAGGACTCGTACTCCTTGTGCGTGAGCTCGTCGTTCTCCCAGTACTCCAGGTTCACGTTGCGGTCGGAGAACTGGTTGTACTCCGCGTCGAACGACAGCCCCTTGGCAAGGGAGTGGAGGTAGGTCCGGCTCTCCATGTTGACGCGCCAGCGGAACGCCTCCGGCGGGATGTAGTCGTCGAAGTCCTGCTGGTCGAAGTCGTGGATTCCCCACCCCTCGACCTTGCCGAAGCCCCACGGCCTGTCCCACGCGAGGCGCAGGCCGCCCGCCGGTCCCTTCTCCGTGTACCCCCCCACGAGGGCGGTCCAGTCCAGCCACCGATCGCCGGCCGGGCCGATCGGACCGCCGAACCCGAGGATCAGGTAGCGACCCAACGTGCTCCGGTTCCCGTAGATCGCACGTTTGAATCCGAGGGGGAACAACGGGCCGTCGGGGTGGCCGAACTCGACCGACTTCCAGTAGAAGAGCGGGATGCGCTCGCCGTAGAGCCGGGTCCCTTGCGCGTGGTACGTCTGCGACGAAAGGTTCCGGAACCCCAGCAGGTTCGGATCGTCGGCAGAGTCCTCGTCCGTCCCCTCCTCGAGCTCCTTCACCGTGAGCGTCCGGATCTTCAGACCGACCCGGTCCGTCGAGCGCGAGACCCCCACGGTGGCTTCGTCGAACACGGCGACACCCTTCGCGACGAGCCGCGCCGTCTGCGCCCGCACGTGCAGCGGCACGTCTCCACCCTCCTGGCCCTGCCCGCGTGCCCGCCCCTGGAACCGGGGTCCGATCATGAGGGCCTGGAAGGTCCGCGGTTCGATGTGGATCCGCTGGGCCTGGAAGGTGAGGTCGCCGTACTGCAGCTTGACCGCGCCCTCGGCGTAGATCCCCAGCACGGCCTCCTGCAGGATCGACTGGATGGCCGCGGTCCGCGCGACGCCGTCGGCTTCGCCCCCCTCGAGCGTCGAGCGCACGTCCTCGAGGATCTTCAGCGGCTCGAACTTCTCCGCGTCCACCCAGATCACCATCTTGTTCGCGCGCATGTCGAACGCGGGAGCGATCTTCCCGTCGGAGCGGACGTGCTCGGTGCCCGTGATGCGCGGGTTTCCCGTCATCACGAAGACCTCGCGCCCCCCGGCGTCCTCGAGCCGCCGGAACGTACCGCCGGGGCGGTCCACCTCGAACACGACGTCCTCGGGCCGCGCCTGGACCGCGCCGCGGGGACGCGCCGGGGGCGGAACGGGACGAGGCGTCGACGCCCCGCCGAACCGCGTGACCGGGACCCCTGCGGGCCCCGCCGCCGCAGGAGCGCCGGGGAGGGTCTTGCCCGCCCGCAGCAGCGTCACCACGGGGGGCGGTAGGGGATCGCCTGGGCGCCGGACGGGCGCCGGGGGCGGACGCAGTGGCAGCGGCTGCTGCGGCGGCGGCGGCGGCGGACGTGGCGGGGTGAGCACCCGGGTCGGGGGACGCGGCGCGGGCGGGGAGCCACGGTACGGGGGGCGCGGCGCGGGCGCGGGGCCACGGGCCGCTCCCCCGCCGACGGAGCGCACGTTGGGCGGCGGCAGGGGCCGGCCCCCGGGTGGATCGTCGGCCCGGGCCCACCCGCTCGCTGCGCCCAGGAGGAGCGCGGCGACCGGGACGCCCAGCAGCGCCAAACGGATCGCTCCCACCATGCCGGCCAGCCGTCCTCCCAGGGGCTTCAGGATAGCCGTGAAGCCCAAGATCAGGCCCGGCCGCGTCCGAGTAGCCGCCGCCTCGCCCACCCGGCCTCCTCGACCCCAAGTGCCGCTGCACCAAGGAAATAGAGCAGCGCGAGGACCGCGGTGAAGGCCAGGGTGAGCCCCGCGCTGAGGAGCCCGGACGCCACCGCTCGGTCACCGACCAGCCAAAGACGTGACACGCCCCATCCCAGGGCCCCCATCCCGCCCGCGGCCGCGAGGAGGCGCAGGAGGAACCCGGCCTCGACCCCCGAGGCCGGTCCGTACCGCCGGCGGCCCAGGAACCTCAGCAGCGCGAAGTTCGAGGTCGACCCCAACGCCACGGCCAGGGCCAGACCCCGGTACTCGAGCGGATCGATCAGGAGGAACGCGAGGGAGATCGTGACCGCGATGCCCGCGAGCGAGCAGACCATGGGCGTTCGCGTGTCCCCCCGCGCGAGGAAGAGCGGCGCGGCCGCCTTCACGCCCGCGTAGAAGACGATCCCGACGGCGTAGTACGACAGCGCCTCGGCCACCGCCACGGTATCGGACCGCTCGAACCGTCCGCGCTCGTAGAGCATCCTCACGATCGGTTCGCCCAACGCCCAGAGGCCCACCGCCGCGGGCAGGGCCAGGAACCAGGTGAGCCGGAGCCCCTTGCGCACGAGGTCGTCCAGTCCCCGGTCGTCGCCGGTCGCGGCGCGGGACGACCCGATGGCCAACAGCACGGTCCCGACCGCCACCCCCACGAGGCCGATCGGCAGGTGCACCAGGCGGAACGCGTAGTTCAGCCACGCGGGCCATTCGTCGCCACGAGACGCGAGCGCCGTGGTGATCAGCACCATCACCGGAGTGCCCGCCAGCGCGAGCACGGCGGGTGCCATGCGCCGCGTGACCGTGCGCACGCCCGGATCGCGCCACCTGGGATCCGGCACGGGCCACCCGCGCCACCCCACCCGCCTCAGGAGCGGGATCTGGACGAGGACCTGCGCCGCGCCGCCCAACAGGACCAGCACGGACCACGCGGTCACGGCCCACAGGGCCCGGTCCGGATCGTCCCAGCTCAGGGCCAGCATCAGCAGCCCCCCCGCGATCGCGACGACGTTGAACGCCGCCGGGGCCAGGGCCGGAACGAAGAAGCGGCGGTAGGTGTTGAGCACGCCCATCGCCACCGCGGCCACGGCGACGAGCGGGAGGAAGGGGAACATGATCCGCGTGAGTCGGATCGTCAGCTCGCGCGTCGGCCCGGACGCCTCCGGGGCGATCACCACCACGACCTCCGGGGCGAACACGACCCCCAGCACGGCGATCGCGGCCGTCACGAGGAGCAGCGTCCCCATCACGCGGCGCGCGACCTGGAACGCGCGGGCTTCCCCCTCCTGCTCGCGCACGTGCGTGAACGTGGGCACGAAAGCGGACGCCAGGGCCCCCTCCGCGAAGAAGTCCCGCAGCAGGTTCGGGATCCTGAAGGCCAGGACGAAGGCGCTCGCCTCCCACCCCGCCCCGATCAGGGCGGCGAAGAGGGACTCCCTGGCCAAGCCAAGGACTCGCGAGCCCCCCGTGGCCAGGGAGACGCGGCTGGCAGGCCTGGCGACGCCTGCCCGGGGCTCGTGTGCGTGTGCCTCCACGTCCTGAGGATCGGTCGGCGGGGGGACGGGCTCCACCGGTCGTGCCGGATCGACACCCGGTACGACGGATCGAGACCCGGTACAAATGTTCGGCATTCAGGTTCCCAACCTGGGGCGTGTACCTTGCGGCCCGCGCCCATGACCTTCCCCCACTTCCCCGCCAAGCACGCCGAGGACGCCCTGGTGCGGCCCGCGAGGTTCCTGGAGTTCCTGCGCAGCATCGGGAAGTACCCGACGATCGAGGTGCCCGAGGCGGTCATCCTCTGCTACCAGGCCTCGCTCCTCGAACACGTACGCGAGCACCACCCGGGGACGAGCGGCGACGGCTACCTGGCAGGCTTGCTGCTCCCGGACGATGCGGGGGGACGGGTCGGGGTCTACGGCGGGTTCGGGATCGGCGCGCCGATCGCGGCGCTGCGCCTCGAGGACCTGATCGCGTTCGGCGTGCGGCGCGTCGTCTCGATCGGGACCGCCGGTTCCCTGCAGGACGACCTCGCCGTCGGCGACCTCGTCGTGTGCGAGCGGGCGATCCGCGACGAGGGCACCTCCCACCACTACCTGCCGCCGGCCCGGCACGCCCACGCGTCCGTGCCGCTCACGATACGGCTGCGGGCCGCGCTCGACGGGGCCGGACGCGAGCACCGCGTGGGCACGACCTGGACGATCGACGCGCCCTACCGCGAGACGATCGCCGAGGTCCGGCGTTACCAGGCCGAGGGCGTCGCCACCGTCGAGATGGAGGCCGCCGCCCTCTTCGCCGTCGCCACCTGCCGCGAGATCGACCTCGCCGCGGCGTTCTCGATCAGCGACTCGCTCGCCGGGCTGGAGTGGAATCCGCGCTTCGGGAGCCCCGAGACCCGCGACGGTCTGGAGGCCCTCTACCGGGCGGCGCTCGACGCGCTGCGGTCGTAGACGACGCGATACGCGCCCTCGGCGCCGGGCGGCACGAAGTCGATCGGCTCGAGGTGGACCCCGTCCACCTCCCGCACGGCATCGTGGAGCGCCGTCGTGACGAGGATGTCGCCCGCGCCGGCCTCGTCCTCGCCCAGCTTGGACGCCGCGTTCACCTCGGCGCCGAAGACGTCGTGGTCGCCGATCCTCAGGACGTCGCCGTGGCCCAGGCCGACACAGAGCAGGACCTTCTCGCTCGCCGGACGGCGCCGGTTGTAGCGCTCTTCCGTCACGCCTGGTCGTGGCGGTATTTTTAACCTGTCTCGCGGCGCCGGCTCCGTTCCCATGGCATTTGGCAC
>JAUXCH010000633.1 GCA_030618975.1 Planctomycetia bacterium | reverse complement strand
GCGTCGAACACGCCCGCGCCGACGAAGCCGGCGTCCTTCAGCGTGGTGTTGTTGCTGCCGGCCAGGTCCGCGGAGCCGCCGACCAGCTCGGGGACCGCGCCGCAGATCGCGTTCAGGACGATGCCGGACGCCTTGCGGGTGGCCATCCGCGCGGGTGTCGCGGCGCCCCCCTCCGTCTCGAACGACGGCAGGGCCTCGGCCCAACCCGCGGGCAGATCCCCCCGGAGCACGCGCTCCAGCTCGGCGGCCGCCTCGGGGTGCGCCTCCCGGTACCGTGCGATCCGCGCGTCCCAGGACGCGGACGCCGTTCGGCCGGTCCGACCGGCCGCCTGCATGTGTGCGTAGACGTCGTCGGGCACGAGGAACGTCGCGTCCTCGGGCCAACCGAGATTGCGCTTGGTGAGCCGGACCTCTTCCTCCCCCAGCGGCGCCCCGTGCGCAGCCGGGAGGTCCTGCTTGTTCGGCGACCCGTAGCCGATGTGCGTCCGGCAGAGGACGAGTGTCGGCCGCTCCGTTTCGGCCCGTGCCCGTTCGGCGGCCGCCACGTAGCCGTCGACCCCTTCGTCGTCTCCGACGTGCTGGACGCTCCACCCGTACGCCTCGAAGCGCGCGGCGACGTCCTCGGTGAAGGTGACGTCCGTCGTACCGTCGATCGTGATGCGGTTGTCGTCGTAGAACACGCACAGGCGGGAGAGCCCGAGGTGGCCCGCCAGGCTGGCCGCCTCCTGGCAGACGCCTTCCATCAGGTCGCCGTCGCTCGCGATCACCCACGTGCGGTGGTCCACGACGTCGTGTCCGGGCCGGTTGAAGCGCGCCGCCAGCAGGCGCTCGGCGAGCGCGAAGCCCACGCCGTTCGCGACACCCTGTCCCAGGGGGCCGGTGGTCGTCTCGACACCCGGGACCAGGCCGTACTCCGGGTGCCCGGCGGTGCGGCTCCCCCATTGCCGGAAGTCTTCGATCTCGGCGAGCTCCAGGTCGTCGCCGGTCAGGTGGAGCAGCGCGTAGAGCAACATGCTCGCGTGACCGCACGAGAGGACCACGCGGTCGCGATCCGCCCAGTCGGGCCGGGTCCCGTCGTAGCGAACGATGCGCGTCCAGAGCGCGTAGGCGAGGGGGGCGAGGGCCATCGGCGTGCCCGGGTGGCCGCTCTTCGCCTTCTGCACGGCGTCCATCGCCAGCGTGCGGATCGTGTTGACCGCCCTCTCCACGAGCGCCTCCTCCACGGGAGGCGGTGTCGTGCCAGCGGAGGTCGAGGAGGAAGGATTCGCGGTCATGGGGCCCCCTGCGCGTGAGGTCCGCGGATTCTACGAGAGCGATCCCCCAGCCGGTCCCCCCCCGCCTAGCGGTTGTCGGCCGGCGCCCCACCGCCCCCCGTGAGCGTGGGCGGCGTGACGGGCACGAGGGGCTCGCGCGTGGCCCGCTCGAGGAAGAGCAACGCGAAGCAGGTCTGCGTGATCTCGGACTCCGTCGAGTCCGCCGGCTTGCCGGAGACGGCCGCCTCCTTCCACCCGCCCTTCGGCGTCTGCGCCTGGAGCAGGTGGAGTGCGCCTTCGCGGTACCAGTCGTGCTTCCCGATCCAGTCCACACCGGTCTTCGCGCCCGTGCGCTCGAGGCCGTAGAGGTAGTAGTAGTGCCACATGTTCTCGCCCGGCTCGGGGTTGTCCTCGACCGCGAAGTGTTCCGAGAGCCAGGCGAGTCCGTCGAGCATGCCGCCGTCGAGCCGGCGGGAGAACGCGGGCTCCAGGGCCTTCCGCGCCCAGAGGCGTTCCTTGACGATCGCGAGACAGGTCACGCCCGCGCACGTCATCGATCCCGACGACAGGGTGGGCTGGCCGGGCAGGTAGCACCATCCCCGCGCCTGCGTCTGGCCGATCTCGCGGAACCGGTCCACGCCCTCGAGGCCCTCCTCCCAGGCATCGTTCGCCACCCAGATCGGGACATCGATCCCTTCTTCCTCCTGTTCCCGGAGGAGGTGCTCACCCGCCAGCTTCCACGTATCGACGGGCGGATCGATGCCGCAGCGCGCCGCGACGTCGAGTGCGAGGAGCGCGTACTGGGTGTTCGACAGATCGGTCTTGGCCTCGATCGAGTCGACCGGATTCTCCGGGTAGCGCCATCCTCCGTCCGGCTTCACCTGGGTCCGGACGAGGAAGCGGACGAGCTCGCGGATCCACTTCCGGTCACGCGTCGGGATCTTGCAGGGCTTGATCTTGGGCGGCACCGCGTGGCCGTAGCGGTCCCGCTTGACCTTCACCTCGGGGCGACCCTTCGCGTGCATCGCGTCCAGGGCGAGGATCAGGGTGGCGGCCGTGTAGACCATCACCTTGTCGTTGCCCTTGAGGTTCCAGGACCCCTTGCCCCCCGCGTAATGGAAGCGGCAGAACGCGAGGCACTTCTTGATGGCGTCGTCCTCGGGAGACGCCCCGCAGTGCGCCAGCGTCTGGATCACCAACGCGTTCAGTCCCACGTCGAGCGGGTCGTACGTGTTCGCGGGCAACGTGTCGCCGAAACCCGGGTAGGAGCCGTCCTTGCGCTGCCTCGACCGGAGCCAGGCCGCGCCCTTGTCGATGGCCTGGTCGATCCGCTTCTGCAGCGCGGGCTCGACGTCGCCGGCCCGGGCCGGCCAGGCGGTGCCCCCGAGGAGCAGGACGACGAGGAGCAGGAGGAAGGGGCGTTTCATGCGACGGCCTCCACGGGCCCGCAGAGGATCCCACCCCGGGTAGAAACGCACAACCCCGCACCCCTCGAAAGGAGTGCGGGGTTGGCATGGTCCTGCGAGCGCCGCGTCCTGCTCGCGGCGCACACAGGGATCAGATGCCGCTCGTCTCGGCCCGTTCGGGCGCCCTTCGACGTGCGGCCGTTGCTGCTTGCTTCTGCTACTGGCTGTCCAGCATCGCGTCCATGGCGGCCGCGTCGGCGTCGGGCGTGGCTCCACCGGACGGAGCCGGAAGCGGCAGGGCAGAGCTGCCCATCGGGGTGACCGCGCAACCCGGAACCTCGCAGGCCTGGTTGCGGCGCCACTCCCAACGACCGGGCGCGCTGCACACCTTCTTGGTGCGAGTCTCGTACCTCGCCGGGACGGGGTTTTCCTTCCAGTACCCGGGCTGGACGCAGACGCGCTCGCAGACATCCTCGTACCGGGCGGGGATGATCTCTTCGGTGCACGTGGCCGGCGTCACACAGACCTGCTTGCAGCGGGTTCCGTACTTCGCGGGGATGATCTCGTCGCGGCACGAGGCCGGCGTCACGCAGACCTGCTTGCAGCGGGTCGCGTACTTCGCGGGGATGATCTCCTCGCGGCACGTGGCCGGCGTCGCACAGACCTGCTTGCAGCGGGTTCCGTACTTCGCGGGGATGATCTCTTCGCGGCACGTGGCCGGCGTCACGCAGACCTGCTTGTTCCGGGTCCCGTACTTCGCGGGGATGATCTCCTCGCGGCACGAGGCCGGCGTCACGCAGACCTGCTTCGAGACGGTCTTGTAGGTCGGCGGGATCTCGACGAGCATCCAGCAATCGCCCTGTTCCTCACCGCACCCGAGGTTGTCGGGCTTGCACGGAACCTTCTTCCACTCGGTGCGCGCGGGGCAGACCATGACCTGCTCGCACACGGTGTCGTAGACGGCCGGGATCGGGATCCGGTTGACCCGCTCGGGGCAGACG
>JAUXCH010000463.1 GCA_030618975.1 Planctomycetia bacterium | reverse complement strand
GGAGTCGTCCCTGAGCTCTGGTTGCGGCTGCCTAACTATATACGACACCAGGGACAGTCGATGCGCCTGCGGGGCGCAGGCCCGAGGCCGGCGGAGCCCAGAAAACTGGCGTGTCGTCGGAATCCTCGTCCGCCCCTGGCGGGGGGAGCGCGAGGCGGGAGCCGTGAGCCTGACCGCCCCTGTTCCGCGGGCTTGGGCCGTTCCAAGGAGGAGCCCGCACTGCAATCGCCTACAGAGAAACCGTGCAGGAATCGCCAAGCAGAAGATCACCCGGTGGCGGGTCCTCCCCTGCGTAGAGGCATGCCTCGGCCACCCGGTCGCCGCTCGGGTACGAGATGCTGCGATCCAAGGGGAGCCGGTCGCAGCACGCGGACCCTCTGAGTCGCAAGACCCGATCTACGGGTGAGGCTCTCGTGGGCCGCCGTAGGGTTTGCCTCTTCCTTTGGGAGCCGGTCCGGATGCTGCTCCCGTTCGCGGGGCGCATGGCAAACTACGCGTCCGCCTCCGGGCCAGGATGCGAGGACCCACGACCATGAGCCACGAGAAGACCGCGTCCACGTTCGACGGCTGGGCACGGAGCGGCCGCGCCGAACGGCTCGAGGCGGGCCACGGCGACGTCGCCCGGCAGGTCATCGAGAGAATGGACATCCGTCCCGGGCACCGGGTTCTCGACCTCGGCTGCGGCGTGGGGTGGGCGACCCGGCTCCTGGCCGCGAGGAGCGCCGGCGTGCAGGCGATCGGCATCGACATCTCCCCGGCGATGATCGACAAGGCGGCGGAGCTCTCCGACCCCCAGACGCGCACACGCTACGAGGTCGGCGATCTCGAGTCCCTCCCGTTCGGCGACGGGGAACTCGACCGGGTCTTCTCGATGGAAGCCCTCTACTACGCACACGACCTCGCCCAGGCGCTCTCCGAGATCCACCGTGTACTCGAACCCGGCGGCCACGCCGACGTCGTCGTCGACTACTACGTGGGCCGGTCGACCACCGAGGTCTGGGCGGACGCCGTCGGGCTCGCAATGCACCACCTCGACGAGGCCGCGTGGAAGGCTGCCTTCCACGCTGCGGG
Organism: Planctomycetia bacterium; assembly: GCA_030618975.1. Lineage (GTDB taxonomy): Bacteria > Planctomycetota > PLA2 > PLA2 > JAEUHO01 > JAUXCH01. Next base: position 3,682 of record JAUXCH010000463.1, on the reverse strand, counting down.
CTTCGGCGAGGTCGAGTGCACGCACGTCGTCGATCGACGAGGCCCGGGCGCAGAGCGCGACTTCAAGGCCGGTGGCACGTTCCCCGTCTGGAACGCCTACCGGGCCTACCACGAAGCCGGCGCCCTCTGGATCCACGCCCAGAAGGCCTGATCGCGCTCCAGGCGCTCGTGGAAGTCCCGGCGAGCCCCCTGGGCCGCCATGTCCGCCGCCCTCGCGGCCTGTCCGCAGGATCGATGTCAGCGTAGCCAGGTAGCCGGGTCCGCCGATCGCGATCCACCGGCGAACCCGACGTGCGAGTCGGCTCAGGCGTTGTCGGCTCAGGCGTTCGCAGCGAGCTTGTCGATGGCCTCCGCGAACGACACCAACACCGGCGCCAGCAGCGCGCTCGCTCCGGGGATCTTCCCTGCGCTCGCGGCCCACTTCTCGAGCTGCGCGGGAATGCCCTTGGCAACCCCGCCCAGCACCTTCCGCTCGGCGGCCGAGAAGGAGCTGAGCCGCGCGACCAGCGCATTCACGTCGTCCGTCGCCTTGTTGATCACCGGGAGAGCCTGCTGCACGTCGCCCGCCGAGGACATGCCCGTCAGGGCCTGCTCGACGCTCTTGAGCGCCCCGACCAGGGTGTCCTGGGGAGAGAGCACGGTCGTCGTCGGCGTTTCGGGCGCTTCCTTCTGGGTCTTGCCCGCGAACATCTTCCAGCCGAGGAAGACGAGCAGGGCGATGATCAGCAGCGGAAGCATCCGGTGCAGCAAGCCGCCGCCCGCGTGGGCGGCCGCCTTCGTCGTCGCCGCGGCGTCGTCCCACCCGATGGCGTTTCCGACCTCGGCCGGAATCTTGCCCTGCAAGTACGGCTTCTGAGCCTCGAGGAGGTCCCCCAGGCCACGGTCGTCGAGCTTGTGCGCCTTCTTCTGACGCGCGAGGAAGGCGGTCACGAGCGGTATCGCGATCTTGAACAGGGACCCGATGGTGGGTGCGTTCACGCCCGTCGAACGGCTGACGGCGTCCGTGACCTGGTTCGCTCGCGAGCCGAACAGCGCACCCAGTGCCTTCTTGCCGATGTCCCACAACTGGCTCTTGTCACCGCCGAGGAAGCCCAGGACGTCCTGGACGATCGTGTCGTCGGCCTGGTCGAGGGTGCTGGAGAGACGCCCCAGGCCGGCGGGCGTGGACGACTGCTTCAGGAAACCGCCGAGGATCGCAGGCACCACGCCATCGAGGGCCGAGTGCGTGTCCTTCGCGTCCAAACCGACCAGCTTGCCGATCTGGCTGACCCCCGCCTCGATGGCCTGGTTCTTGATGAGATCCAGAAGGTTGATGCCCATGTCTTCGATTCTCCGTATGCACCCCGCGCCCCATCGCGCTGCGAAGCGGGGAGGGCACCAATGGGTGTAGGGTCTGTCAACCCGGGCCCTGGCGGCAAGGGGGGGGGAGGGGGCATTGTCCCTTGCGGGGTGCCTGGCACCGTACAGGGGGTAGGGCACTCACGGACGGTTCCCCGGCACGAAAACGCCCGGCGCCGCGTGGCTGCGGCGCCGGGCTCTACGGGGTGATCCACCCTCTGACGACGCGTCCGTCTAGTGACCGCCGCCGAGGTACTTGCTGAACATCCCAGCCACGTCGCCGAGGTCGACGTCCCCGTCGTGGTCCTGGTCGAGGATCGAGTCCAGGAAGCCGAAGTTGCCCTTCTTCTCCTTCTGGACCTGCGATTCCCGGCCGAGGCGCGCAGCGATGTCGGCGGGCGAAGCGCCTCCGCCGCCCTGCGACTTCTTGGCCAGCATGCCCAGGATCACCGGCGCGAGGGAAGACAGGATCTTCCCCATGCCGTCGGTGCCCACCCCCGTGGCCTTGCCGAGCTGGCGCTCGATCTTCGGCTGCCGGTCGCCGAAGACGTCGCGCAGGATCTTGCTCGCGTCCTGGGGGTCGAGCTTCTGCACGTGGACCTGGACGTTGCTCGTATCGACGCCCGCGCGGTTTGCCAGGATCTCACGCAGGTAGTCCTCCGTGCTCGTTCCCGCCTTCGTCTTCGCCGTGGCGCGACTCTGTTCTTCGAGTCCGCGGAGCACGGCGGCGACGGCGGCGCCCGTGGCCTTCTCGGTCTCCGCCGGCGGTGTGCCGGCCTGGCGGCCCAGCTCCTGGACGCCTTGCTTGCCGAGCATGTTCAGGATGTCGGAGAGCAGTGATGATTCGGACATGGTTTCGACTCCTCGAGTCTCCCCCGCAGCGTCTCGATGTTGCGTGTTGGGAGGAAGTGTTGGGAGAAAGATCATGCCTCCGAGGCGGGGCTCCGACAACCGGCGGATTCACGAGCTCTGCGTCGGGTCTCTTCCGCGCGGGGAGCCCCGGGGGCGGGCCGACCGCCCCATCGAGGTTTGCGTGACTGGCGTATGGGAACGTACACGCTCCGGGCCCCTCCTCCCGTCGGTGGCCGATCCCGATCGACGTCGTGTCCCGAAGCGGAGCCGTGTTGGTGACCGAGGAACCGACGTCGTCGCGCGCCTCGACGCCCTTGCATGCCCCTCGGGCCATGTGGCCACGAAGCTCTCGGAGGGCAGGGACTCCAGGGTCCTCCGCGAGAGCGCGGCGCGCGTTCGACGCACGGGGCCCAGCGAGCCACGACGATGCGTCCACACATCACGAACCACGCACCACGAATCACGTATCACGCACCCCCCCATCACGACGTCGAGCGCCTCGCTCACGCCGTCCGGAATCCGGACGCCTCCAGGACGTGCTCCTCGCACACGTCCTCGGAGCCCTGCAGGTCGGCGATCGTGCGGGCAACGCGCAGCACGCGGTGAACACCGCGTCCGGTGAGGCCGAGCGTTCTCGCCTGGCGCACGAGCACGCGCTCGGCCTCGCGCGTCGGCGAGGCACCCCGCGGGAGCAGCAACGGCGGCAACCGGGCGTTGAAGGGGCGGACCATTCCCAGCCGCTTCGCGCGCGCCACCTGGGCGGCACGCGCGCGGCGAAGTGCCGGACCGCTCGTGTCGGGTCCCTCGGCCGGGGACTCGAGAAGATCGGCGGGGTCGACCGCGTTGACCCGCACCTCCAGGTCGAACCGGTCCCTGAGGGGTCCCGAGATGCGCGCCTGGTAGCGGGCGACGTCGCGACGCGAGCACCGGCAACGGCCGTTTCGCTCGCCGTGCCAGCCGCAGGGGCACGGGTTCGTCGCGGCGACCAGCAACACCTCGGCCGGGAAGACCACGCGACCGGCCGCCCGCCCCAGCACGAAGCGTCCGTCCTCGAGCGGCTGGCGCAGGGCCTCCAGATGCGGGCGATGGAACTCCGCGAGCTCGTCGAGGAACAACACACCCAGGTGGGCGAGACTGATCTCGCCCGGGCGCGGGAAGCTGCCGCCTCCGACGAGACCTGCGAGGCTCGTCGTGTGGTGCGGCGCGCGAAACGGCCGGGACCGGAGCAGACCGTGCTCGAGGAGGCCGGCGAGGCTGTGGATCCGGGTCACCTCGACGGCCTCGTCGTAGTCGAGGGGGGGGAGCCACGCGGTGATCTGGCGGGCGAGCAGGGTCTTCCCCGCGCCCGGCGGGCCCCAGAGCAGCAGGTTGTGCCCCCCCACGGCCGCAATCCGCGCCGCGTGCACGGCGCCGGGCTGCCCCCGCACCACGAGCGTGGTCGCCGGATCCTGGGCCTTCCACGCGGGCCGCGGCTCGATCGGCAAGGGACGCT